>CP141202.1:1500000-1800000 GCA_035609245.1 Bacteroidales bacterium MB20-C3-3
GATGTATGAAAAGATTACTGACGTTAATCCTTATGATGAGCCTATGATGATTTATCCGGCTATCCATTACACGATGGGTGGACTCTGGGTTGACTACAATCTGCAGACAACCATTCCTGGTCTTTATGCTATTGGCGAAGCAAACTTCAGCGACCATGGCGGAAACAGACTTGGAGCATCAGCGCTTATGCAGGGTCTTGCAGATGGATATTTTATTTTACCATATACAATCGGAGATTATCTGGCAGGAAAGATTCAGGTTAAGAAAACCGATACAAACCACCCAGCCTTTGAAGAGGCAGAAAAGGGTATTAAGGAGAGGCTTAACAAGCTTTTCACAATCAAAGGAAAGCAGCCGGTGGATCACTTCCATAAAAAACTTGGCCATATTATGTGGGACTATGTTGGAATGGCAAGAAACGAAGCAGGTTTAAAGAAGGCTATTGAAGAAATTCGTGTTCTGAGAGATGAGTTCTGGAAAGATCTATATGTTCCGGGAGAGAATAACGAATTCAATCAGGAGCTTGAGAAGGCTGTAAGAGTTGCAGATTTCCTTGAGATGGGAGAGCTTATGGCAATGGACGCTTTAACCAGAAAAGAGTCCTGCGGCGGACACTTCCGCGAAGAGATGCAAACAGAAGATGGAGAAACTTTAAGAGACGACCAAAATTACATGTATGTAAGTACTTGGGAGTATACAGGATACGGAAAAGAGCCTGTTAAGCACAAAGAGCCTCTTCAGTATGAATTCATTAAGATTGCAACCCGTAACTATAAAGACTAAGGAGTACAAAAGATATGGACTTTACATTAAAGGTTTGGCGCCAGAAAAGCGCGAAAGATAAAGGAAGTTTCGGCACATACAAGGTGCAAAATATTTCTCCGGACACCTCCTTCCTGGAGATGATGGATATTCTCAATGACCAGTTGGTTAGAGAAGGTGCAGATCCAGTAGCAGTTGAGAAGGGGTGTAAGTCAGATGGCCCGGTTGCTTTTGATCACGACTGCAGAGAGGGTATTTGCGGAATGTGTTCTCTGTATATTAACGGTAGAGCTCACGGTCCGGATGATGATATAACTACTTGTCAGCTCCATATGAGAAAGTTCAAAGATGGAGAGACAATTACAATTGAGCCTTGGAGATCTGCAGGGATGCCTGTTATTAAAGACTTGGTTGTTGACAGAAAAGCACTTGACAAAATTCTTCAAGCAGGAGGATATGTTTCTGTAAATACAGGAGGTATTCCAGATGCAAACACAATTCCAATTCCAAGAGACAAAGCAGAGGAGAGCATGGATGCAGCCGCATGTGTTGGTTGCGGAGCGTGTATAGCCACCTGTAAAAATGGTTCAGCAATGTTATTTGTTGCAGCCAGGGTTAGTTCGCTTGCTTTATTACCACAAGGAAAAATTGAGGGAGCAAGAAGAGCAAAAGCAATGGTTGCCAGAATGGATGAACTTGGGTTTGGTGCATGTACTAACACCAGAGCCTGTGAGATGGAGTGCCCTAAAGGTATATCAGTAGCTCACATTGCCAGACTTAACAGAGAGTTTTTAAAGGCAAAAATTAAAGACTAACGCTTGCTGAATAAGCAAAGAAAATGAGGCTGACCAATAAGTAATTGGTTAGCCTCATTTTATTTAGCTGGTCTCTTTCTTATCTGCTAATCTTGTATATTACCTTCTGAACAGGGCTATTCCGCCGGATTCATCTGTTACCATTTCGTTAAAAATACTGTATGGAGGATCATTTGGTGTAAGAATTGATGAAATTACACCCATAACATAATCTCTTGGATAGTAGATTTCAAGGTTTCTGTTATCTGATCCACAAACAATTCCTTCAGGAAAAAGAGAAATGTTAATCTGAAAATAGACATTGTCAAGTTGAACATAGGTGCCTTCAACAGAAGTACCTGAAGGTAGTTTAAAAACTACAGAGTTTGTACCGGAAAAGATAATCTGATCTGGCTGAATCAGGTTTTTGCGAATCTTCTGTACATTGTCTTTCAGAAAATTAAATGCAACAGGATTCTCCTGGGCTTTGAGTTCATCATATTTGATAAAAACCTTTGTCTGTGTGGTATCAATATTCCAGGTTCCCGTAAGCACTATTGGCTCTGGCTCTTTATTACAACTGGCAGCTGATAATGTGAGCAATGCAAGAGCAATAACCGATAAAAATCTTGTGATTTTCATAATAAATTAATTAAATAAATATTTAGTGTAGGGAATAGGCGTAGCAGAGACGCAAAATTATAAAAAAATCATCACAATTCTTTTTAAATTTGCAAAAAATAAGGGATAATGGAGTTTTTCGCGATTTGCAATGGTATTCCAGTACACATTTCTGATTCTAAAAGAGGGGAGAGGGTTCTCGTTTTGCTCCACGGATATTTGGAGACACTTTATGTATGGCAGGATTTTATACTTAAATTACCCGAAGATATCAGAACAATCTCAATTGATATACCGGGGCATGGGTTGTCTGGCACACACCAGACAGAAAATTCATTAGAATTTTGTGCTAATGTGGTAAAAGATGTTCTCAGGGTTTGCTCAGTTGATAAAGCTACTGTTATGGGCCACTCAATGGGTGGATATATAGCAATTGAGTGTATAAAGAGATATCCTGAGCTTTTTAATGGGATAGTTTTAATGCACTCTACGCCATATTCAGATACTCCGGAAAAAGTTGTTGACAGAGACAGAGAGATAATTCTTGTTAAGCAAGCAAAATTACCTGCTATTGCAAAAATGGGTATCCCTAAAATGTTTGCTCCGGATAATCAAAGAAGGTTTGACGAGAAAATATTTGAAATAGTTGAACTTACTGAAACTCACGATCCGGAGGGTATAGTAGCTTCTATTGAGGGACTAAAAACCAGACCGGACAATCTTGAGGTGTTGGTTAGTACATCGCTGCCGGTTCTTATGTTTTTCGGTGATAACGATTACCATATCTCCCCGGAAAGGGCAAAAGAGCTCTCTGCTGCATTACCTGCAGCTAAATCGGTTTTTCTGGCCAATTCAGGCCATAATGGCTTCCTTGAGGAGCCAGACATAGTCAAGGATGAATTAATTAATTTTATGCCTGTTAAATGAAGAATATAGCTTTGTTTGTAGTGTTTGGAGCTCTGTTGATTTCAACAACGGCAGCTTCACAGAAATCACTCAAAGATTACGGAATCAAGATAGGAGTGATGAAACAGGGCGCTAACAACGCTATAACTGATGTCCCGGGTGTAAGGGTTGGGCACTGTACGCTTATAGAGGGCGAAAATATCAGAACAGGAGTTACAGCAATAATACCACACGAAGGGAATCTTTTTAAAAACAAGGTTCCTGCTTCAATTTTTGTAGGAAATGGATTTGGTAAACTTGCCGGCTATACACAGGTTATTGAGCTGGGTAATATTGAGACGCCTGTTATTTTAACTAATACAATGAGTGTTGCTGCTGCACTGGATGCTCTTATAACATATACTCTGGAGCAGCCAGGTAATGAAAACATTGCCTCTGTTAATGGTGTTGTGGGGGAGACAAATGATGGGGGGCTAAACGATATCCGAGGAAGACACGTAAAACCTCACCATGTCCTTTCTGCAATAGCTAATGCAAGTTCCGGAGCTGTACAACAGGGTGCTGTAGGTGCAGGAACAGGAACAATCTGTTTTGGATACAAGGGGGGAATAGGAACCGCTTCAAGAGTCCTTCCAAACTCTTTAGGTGGCTATACTGTGGGAGTACTTGTTCAGACTAATTATGGCGGAGTCCTTGAAATGGCTGGAATACCTGTTGGAAAAGAGCTTAAAAATTATAGTTACAGCAAAAACATAATGCAGGATATGGACGGCTCCTGCATGATAGTTGTAATCACAGACGCTCCTGTTACTTCCAGAAATCTCCAAAGGATAGCCAAGCGTGCCTTTATGGGGCTTGCAAAATCAGGGGGAATAGCCTCAAATGGGAGTGGTGATTATATCATTGCAATGTCTGTTGCAAAGGAGAATCTGATTGATGAATCAAAATCTTTTTATACTCCTGTTGAACTTCAGAACGACTCAATGTCTCCGCTATTCATGGCCACCATTGAGGCTACAGAGGAGGCTCTTCTGAACTCTCTTACCGCTGCTGTCTCTATGACCGGTTATAAAGGGAGGAGGGTAGAGAGATTACCAGAGGAAGTTATCAAAAGGGTATCTTCCGGCATGAATCTCGGCAACCATCTTGTAGATATCATTCCTTAACTTGTCTATTTGTACCTTTTCTTTAGCCGATATAAATATGCAAGGAGAGTTCTCTTTGTTGATCCAGCTTTTTTTCAGCTCATCAAGGGAGTAATTCTCTCTCTGCTTCTCTCCAAGATCAAATTCATCCTGAGGGACATATTTATAAACGTCAATTTTATTAAATACCAGGAAAGTAGGTTTGTTTTTTGCTCCAATTTCCTCCAATGTTTCTCGGACCACTTTTATCTGTTCTTCAAAATTTGGATGAGAAATATCAACAACATGCATAAGGATATCCGCCTCTCTTACCTCATCAAGAGTGCTCTTAAATGATTCAACAAGCTGGTGTGGAAGTTTTCTGATAAAACCAACTGTATCACTAAGCAAAAAAGGTACATTTTCAATAACTACTTTTCTGACAGTTGTATCAAGTGTTGCAAAAAGTTTGTTCTCTGCAAATACTTCGCTTTTAGCCAGTAGATTCATTAATGTGCTTTTGCCAACATTAGTATAACCTACGAGAGAGATTCTGACCAGGCTTCCCCTGTTTCCTCTCTGGGAGGCCATTTGCCTGTCTATCTTCCTTAGCTGCTCTTTAAGCCTGCTTATTTTATCAAGAATAATCCGTCTGTCTGTCTCAATCTGACTCTCCCCGGGGCCTCTCATTCCAATACCGCCTCTTTGCCTTTCAAGGTGAGTCCACATTCTCGTTAATCTTGGGAGAAGATATTGATATTGTGCAAGTTCTACCTGAGTTTTGGCATATGCAGTTTTTGCCCTCTGAGCAAATATATCCAGTATCAGGTTTGTCCTGTCAAGTATTCTGCATTCAAGTTCTCTCTCTATGTTTCTTAACTGAGAAGGAGTTAGTTCGTCGTCGAAAATAACAAGCTTGATATCATTTTCTGTAATATATGCCTTAATTTCATCAAGCTTTCCGCTTCCAATATAAGTTTTTGGATTTGGTTTATCCACTCTCTGTACAAATGTCTTAACACCAACTGCACCGGCAGTCTCTGCGAGAAACGCAAGCTCATCAAGGTATTCATATACCTTTCTCTCGTCGTCGTTCTGTCTGAGAACTCCTACAAATACGACTTTTTCTAATCCGCTCTCTTCTATTATTGCCATATTATATTGAAAAAAAAGACTGCTTCTGTTCGAGGCAGCCTTTTCTATTATTCTGTAAATATAAAATTATCTTAATTGGAAAATTACCGGGAATGTGTAACGAACCTTTACCGGTTTGTTTCTTTGTCTACCTGGTTTCCATTTAGGTGAAGAAGCAACTACTCTGGCAGCCTCTTTGTCAAGCGAAGCATCAACACCTCTGACAACCTTAACATCACTTACACTACCATCTGTACCAACGAGGAACTGAAGAATAACGCGTCCCTGAACTCCATTCTCTTTAGCAATTTCCGGGTAAACAAGTTTGCTTGCAACCCATTTTGTGAAGGTGTTTTCATCACCACCCTGGAAAGATGGTTTCTCCTCAACTATTGTAAATGGAATCTCTTCGTCCTCTATTACCTCTTCTACCGGACCTTTAACATAGTCCTTAATCTGAACGCCAAGGTTTTTGTCATCCTCTGTATTAATGATTAGTTCGTTTTCGATCTTCATATCATCGTCAACGATTTCAATTACGTCAGATACAGTAGGAATCTTAGGCGCCTCAGCTGGAGGTGGAGGAGTCTCGTTTGTAATTGGAATCATCTCCTCTTCAATAACTGCTGCAGTGTTATCTCCAAGTGTAGAGATCTGCTTGTCATATGTTTTCCACTCAAATGCAAGCAAAACTACTGCCAGAGCTAAAATTAAACCTATTTCCCTGAAAAGAATTTTCTTGTTTTCAAGATCGGCTTTGGGCGTTTTCTTTATTTCCATATCTGTATTAATGTATTCAGAAGTTTATCGAAATGTAAAATTATAAAGAAATAATGATTTGACAAGAGTTATTGTGGATAAACTATGACAAAAAATTACTAATTACAAGAAAATGAAGAAGATAAATTTATTAATTATTGTTAAAAACTTTATTGTGGAGCATATCGGAGTCGAACCGATGACCTCTTGCATGCCATGCAAGCGCTCTAGCCAACTGAGCTAATACCCCAAAATTTTGCATCACAAAGATGCAAAATAATTCTCAATTTGCTAGATGATGTTAAGATCTTTCAAAACATTGTTTGTTGCTCTTACAGCATCTGCGCTTTTGTTGAATGCTTCCTGTTCTTCTGCGTTGAGGTTGAGTTCAACTACCTTTTCCCATCCGTGTCTTCCCACAACTACCGGAACACCAAGACAAATATCGCTTTGACCGTATTCGCCTTCTAGCATTACGCTGCACGGATAGATTTTCTTTTCATCCAGCACGATAGAGCGTACAAGAGCTGCTGCAGCTGCTCCCGGAGCATACCATGCAGAAGTACCAAGATGCTTGGTAAGTGTAGCACCACCCACCATAGTATCCTTAACAACTTGTGAAAGAACATCTTCCGGAAGTAGTTCGCTTACCGGGATTCCTCTAAGGTTAGCGAATCTTATGAGAGGAATCATTGTTGTATCTCCATGACCTCCAATTACCATGCCAGCTACATCACTTGCAGGTGATTTCAGAGCTGTTCTCAAATAGTATACAAATCTGTTGCTATCAAGAATTCCACCCATCCCAATAACTTTATTTTTAGGGAGTTTTGCTTTGGCAACAGTAAGATAAGTCATTGTATCCATAGGGTTGGATATAATAACAAAAATTGCATTTGGAGAATACTTTAGAGCATTTTCAACAACATTCCCAACAATTTCTGCATTTGTACCTATTAATTCTTCTCTGGTCATCCCCGGTTTTCTTGGAATACCTGAAGTAATAACAACAACCTTTGATTTAGCAGTAGCAGCGTAATCGTTTGTTACCCCTTTAATTGTGGTATCAAACCTTAGTAATTTTGCGGTCTGCATCATATCTATTGCTTTTCCCTCCGCAATACCCTCTTTGATATCCAAGAGAACAATTTCACCTGCAAATTGCAACATATTCATTGCGTTAACGCATGTTGCTCCAACATTGCCGGCACCTATGACAGTTACTTTAGACATAATAGTAAAAAATTTTGATTAGTATATTTTGTGTAGTTTTGCGCAAAAATTTTATTGTATGAGCAGAATAGACGAATTCCGCACATTTCGTGCCAAAATGAACAAAAAAATATTAGATTCAGATAATTTATTTTTCAAGAGATTTTATAATCTGGATACAAGATGTTATGAGGATGGTGCACTTCCGGCTGTTACCAAAGAGATGCTTGGTTTAGCAACATCTGCTGTCTTAAGATGTGATGATTGTATAAAATATCATCTTGAAAAGTGTTTTGAATTAGGAGTATCAAGAGAACAGATGTTTGAAATTATGTCAGTTGCAAACCTTGTTGGGGGGTCAATTGTTATACCTCACACAAGAAGAGCTGTAGAATACTGGGATTTACTGGAAGAGGAAGCTTCAGAAACAAAATAAATTCTTTAATAGATGATAGTTTACCATAGTGAGGATGTTAGTTTTGCTTTAAAGAACAAAAGAGAAATATCTTCCTGGATTAAGAGAATTGTTTCAACAGAAAGCAAAAATCAATGTAAAATTGGTGATATAAATATCATCTTTTGCAGTGATAATTATTTACTTGAAATGAACAATAAATATCTTAAACATAACTATTTCACCGATATTATTACTTTTGATTACTGCGAGTCTGATATTATTTCCGGAGATCTTTTTATTAGTATTGACACAGTTAAATCTAATAGTTTTGAATATAAAACTGATTTTCTGGATGAGCTTTTCAGAGTAATTATACATGGCATTTTACATCTTCTTGGGTTTAATGATTCGACCGCAGAGGAGCAAATTGAGATGAAATCAGCTGAAGAGAGATCTTTAAGCAACTTACAAATTAGGAATGGGTAATAGATACGATATAATTGTTATAGGTGCCGGACATGCCGGATGCGAGGCAGCTCACGCTGCAGCAAAAATGGGATCAAGTGTTCTGCTCTTAACTATGGATATGGGCAAAATTGCACAGATGTCTTGCAATCCGGCAATCGGAGGCATAGCAAAGGGGCAGATAGTCAGAGAGATAGACGCACTAGGAGGAGCAACTGGTATTGTAACTGACGCTAGTACTATACAGTTTAGAATGCTTAACAGATCAAAGGGACCTGCAATGTGGAGCCCCAGAGCTCAATGTGACAGACAGCATTTTTCTCTCAACTGGAGATATATATTAGAAAATACTCCCGGTTTGAATTTGTGGCAGGATACTGTTACTCAGTTTATATTTGAAGATGGTAAAGTGGCTGGAGTCATTACAGAATTGGGTGCAAAATTCTTTGCTCACTCTGTAATTCTTACTGCCGGTACCTTCTTAAATGGCAAGCTGTATATTGGTCAAAATACAACTGATGGGGGAAGGGTAGGAGAGCCAACATCAAAACATTTATCAGAACAACTGTTTGAGCTGGGGTTTGAGGTAGATAAAATGAAAACGGGAACTCCTCCTCGAATTGACGCTAGATCTGTTGATTTGTCCAAGTTGGAAATTCAGTATGGAGACACCTCTCCTGAAAAGTTTTCCTTTTTATCAAAGCCTTCCCCGATACAGTCTGCAACTGAACAGATGTCCTGTTATATGGTGCATACGAACGAGAGCGTGCACGATATTTTAAAAGGCGGGTTTAAGTTTTCGCCTCTTTTTTCAGGGAAAATTTCAGGAAGAGGGCCAAGATACTGCCCAAGTATTGAAGATAAATTAAAAACATTCTCTGATAAAAACTCTCATCAACTTTTCCTTGAACCAGAGGGATGGAATACCCATGAGTATTATCTTCAAGGGTTCTCTTCTTCCTTGCCATTGGATATACAGTACAGTGCTTTACGGGCAATACCGGGGTTTGAAAAGGTAATTATATTCCGTCCTGCTTACGCTGTAGAGTACGATTACTTTCCTCCAACGCAATTATTCCACACATTAGAGACAAAAAAAGTGGAAAACTTATATTTTGCAGGCCAGGTTAATGGTACCACAGGATATGAAGAGGCAGCTGCCCAAGGACTGATGGCAGGGATAAATGCCCATTTAAAAATTAATGGAAAAGAGCCTCTTGTACTTAAAAGAGACGAAGCTTATATTGGTGTGCTTATTGACGACCTTGTTACTAAAGGGGTAGATGAACCATACAGAATGTTTACATCAAGAGCAGAATACAGGATTCTATTAAGACAGGATAATGCAGACCTGAGACTTACTGAAACGGGATACAATGTAGGATTAGCTTCGCTGGAGCGCGTTGAACTTACAAGGAAAAAATATAATTTCATTAGAAGGTTTATACAATTTCTTGAGAATGCATCTGTTTCTCCTGAAGATATCAACAACTACCTTCAAACTATAAATTCATCAATAATCACACAAAAGAGAAAACTATCAGACATTCTTAGTCGACCACAAAGCGAGATTATTGATTTCTTAAAAAATGTTCCACGAGGAACATTTGATGACCCACTGATAGGAAGCGACTTGGAGTCCGTTGTTTTTAGTGCTTTAAATATTCAAACAGATTCCTATAAACAGCTAGAGGACAATAGCAATGAATTAGTTTATCTAATTAATAAGTTAATTGATTCTCAAACCAATCTTCCCTATAAGGCAAATGGTGTAGATGACTTTAGTGTAGCGTTTAGATTGTTTTCAAAAGAGTTAATCTCTTCTGTTGAAATATTTGTTAAATACAAGGGTTATATTGACAGGGAGAAGCGAATTGCTGAAAAGATTCTAAAACTTGAAGAGATTAAAATACCTGATAATTTTAATTACGATGCCCTAAAATCCCTCTCCATAGAGTCACGGCAGAAATTATCTAAACATAAACCAAAGACCATATCGCACGCTTCAAGAATTCCTGGCGTATCTCCTGCGGATATATCTATTTTATTAGTTTATTTTGGACGGTAAATAGAGAGAAAGTATTGATAGGTTCCACGGGGAACTTATTTGCTACTCCATAGGGAGGGAGAGTTTGTAATTTTCGCAATATGAAAAGATATTTGGCGTGAGCTCCATAAAAAGGGCCGAAAGGCTTCTCGTGCATGGTTCTCCCCCGGTTTTTGGAGGGTAGGAGATTCTCCAATTTTTGGCTTGTGGGTATCTGATATCAAGTTCTTTTCCGAATATTTCTGTGAAACTATCTATATCAGCAGTTGTTTCTAAAACATCTAATATAAATCCGTTTTCTGAAGGGTATCCTATGCAGAAATTTCCGCTAATTGAATCTTTTATGAGAAAACCGTTCCTTTCAAGGATCTCTTTTATGGAGTATGATAGAATATCTTTTGGCCATAAGAAGGAGGAGTTAGAGAGCAGATTTTCTCTTTCATTGTAAAAGTCTGAAAAATCTGAAAAGGGGATATCTTCAATTACTCGTTCATTCTCCTTGATCTCTTTAAATTTTGAAGAAATCAATATGTTTTCGGAAAAAAGATCTTTGTTAAAACCGAGTTTTCTGTATAGTGAAAAGAGTGTATCGGTTGCCGGTTTGACTAAAAAGTATTCAATACCCTCATTTTTTAGCAACTCAATACCGTAATTAATTAAATGCATAGAATATGAGTGCCCTCTGAATTCTGGTAACGTGCCAACTCCGTAAAGATATGCGCCTCTATGGCTGATGTTCCCGGAATTGAAATAAGATGGTAATATTGAAATTACTGAAACATCTCCCTCGGATTTATTGCCAAGCAATAGGGTGGTCGTGTAAGGAAAGCAATAATCAAGATAATCATTTATATAATCTTGATCATCAGTAAAACAAGAGAGCCATATTTTGAATATGGCTTCTCTGTCCTGAATTGTGGCTTTTCTGATGTCCAAATTTGAATTATTTAAATGAATTTACTCGTTTTTATAAATCTCAGATATTGTATCTGCATACTTAGCCTTTATTTTATTTCTTTTTAGTTTAAGCGTTTGTGATAGCATATCATTTAATGGTGTCCACTCATCAATTATTAATTTGACTCTCTTCACCTGTTCGTGTGCTGCCAGTTTTGAATTTACCTTTTCTATTTCACGATTTATTTTCTTAACTACTTCAGTATTAGAGATAAGCTCTTGGTTGTCTGTGTATTGTACTTTGTGTTTTGCAGCCCAGAAGTGTAACTTACTAATATTAGGAATAATTAAAGCAGAGGCAAATTTTTGATTTTCACCAACAACCATGCAATTTTCAATGTATGATGACTCTTTTAGCATATTTTCAATTACCTGAGGTGCAATATATTTGCCTGCTGATAATTTGAAGATTTCTTTTTTACGATCTGTAATTTTTAGAAATATCTTATCTACCATTACACCTATATCACCTGTGTGAAGCCAACCCTGTTCATCAATTACCTGTTTTGTATATTCAGGGTCTTTGTAATATCCCAGCATAACATGAGGACCACGAGTTAATATCTCTCCATCATCAGCAATCATCATCTCTGTTCCTTCCATTCTTTTTCCAACAGTGCCTATTTTGATAATCATCTCTTTAGGGTTGTTTACAGCGATAACCGGAGAGGCCTCTGTCATTCCATAGCCCTCAAAAATATACATTTTGGCAGCTGTAAAAAGGCGAATTATTTTAGCCTGAATAGCTGATCCTCCCGATACTATAAGCATCTCCTTGCCACCTAGTTTCTCTCTCCATTTGCTGTAAACAAGTTTGTCTGCAATAGCATATTGCATTTTATATAAAATGCTGTTTTTTGTATAGTCAAATTTTATAGCGATGCGGAAGGCCCATCTATAAATTATTTTTTTAATTCCATCCAGATCTTTTCCAGCTGCTTCAAGTTTTGAGTACATCATCTCAAGTACTCTTGGCACTGCACAAAATCCGTCGGCTTTACTGTCTGCCAGGTCAGAAGCAATTGTTGAGAGACTCTCTGCGTAGTAAATGCTTATTCCAAGGTATTGGTAGTCATAGTTCATACCTCTTTCGTAAATATGGCAAAGAGGCAGGAAGCTTAACATTTTGTGTGTGTGATCTCTGATTTGCTGGACAGCTGTTCCTATAAAGTTAAAAACCAGATTTTTGTGTGAAAGCATCACTCCTTTAGGGGTTCCGGTTGTTCCTGATGTATAAATTATAGTCGCTACTTCGTTTTCGCCTGTCTGAGATTTTATTGTATCTACCTCTGCTTTATATTTGTCAATGTTTTCTTTACCAAGTTTGTAAAGCTCTTCAATTGATGTAAATCCGTCACTCTCTTCAATAGTGTATATTTTAATATCTCTGTCAACTTTTTTGATTATTGGAACAAGTTTTTTGACAAGAGTATCTGTGCCCAGAAAAACTGCTTTTGCATCACTATGGTTGAAAATGTGAAGGTAGTCGTCATTACTAAGTGTTGTATAAACAGGCACATGAATTAATCCTGCCATCATCATACCCATATCAAGAAAATTCCACTCCGGTCTGTTGGGCATAATGGTAATTGCTTTGTCTCCTTTGCCGAGTCCTATTGATAAAAGGGCATAGGAGATAAGATGAGAGTGCTCGTAATAGCTTTGAGTGGAGTACTTAATCCATTTACCTGCGCTTTTTCTGCTCAGGATATCCTCTTTTGGATATTTTTCAACCAACTGGTCCAGCAGGTCAAAAACTCTTGTTACTGCCATATTTATTGTGTTTAGGTTATAAAAGCTCTTTGATATCAGAGACAAAATTATCAATATCCTTTTTTGTGGTATTAAATGAGCACATCCATCTTACTTCACCAGTCACTTCATCCCAAATATAAAAATAGTGCTTTTTCATAAGTTTCTCGCAAAGATCCGCTGGTATTATCGCGAATACGACATTGGTCTCTACCGGCCTTGATATAATAACATCTTTAATTCCGGCAAGTTCACTTTGAAGGTATTTAGCCATGGAATTTGAGTGAGATGCGAGCCTAATATTAAGCCCATCTCTTAAATATGCATCAAACTGGGCTGCAATAAATCTATTTTTAGAAAATAGCTGTGCTCTTTGTTTCCGTATGTATTGAAAATCCTCTGCAAGTTCTTTCCTGAAAAACACAACTGCTTCTCCTATAAGGAGTCCGTTTTTTGTTCCTCCAAAAGATAGTGCGTCTACTCCCTGATCTGTAATAAATTCCTTAATGGGTAATCCGAGAGAAGCTGAGGCATTGGATATTCTTGATCCATCTACATGCAAGTAGCCTTTATGGTCATGCATTAGGTCTGCCAGGGCTCTGATTTCAGATGGGCTGTACAAAGTTCCAAGCTCAGTAGGTTGAGAAATAGAGAGAACTTTCGGTTGGGAGTGATGTTGAAAACCAAAGCCTTTAAGTTCACTTTTTACAGTTTCCGGAGAGACCTTTCCATCAATAACAGGCAGGGGAACAAGCTTTGCTCCTGTCATTAACTCCGGGGCACCGCACTCATCAACATTAATGTGAGCACTCTCAGGACATAAAATGGAATTAAAAGTGTTTGTCATTGCTTTTAATGCAAGAATATTTGCTCCGGTTCCATTGAAAACAAAAAATGGGATAGCAGACTCCCCCAATATTCGTTTAATTGCGCCTACTGCCTTTTGTGTGTATTCATCCTCCCCATAGGCAACCTGAAAGTCTTTATTTGCTTCAATTATTGCATCAATAATCTCAGGAGCAGCACCTGAGTGGTTATCACTTCCAAAACTATGTCTCATCTATGGCTAATTTTTATTATTTGTTAGTGTGCGTAAATTTAAAATTTTATCTGAGCAACTCAAAAAAAAGAGCGCCCAAAAAAGGGCGCTCTTTTAAATTGATATCGATTATTTATGCAATAAATGCTTCGTAAGCAGCTGCATCCATAAGTTCATCTATCTCTGAAGGATTTGTAAGTTTTACTTTAATCATCCAGCCGGCTCCGTAAGGATCTTTGTTTACAGATTCCGGAGCGCTTTCCAGATTTGAGTTAAACTCAATTATTTCTCCTGAAACAGGCATTAAGCCGTCAGCTACTGTTTTAACAGCCTCAATTGCTCCAAAAACATCACCTGCTGAAAGTGTTTCTCCTTCAGTCTGGATGTCAACGAATACAATGTCGCCAAGTTGTCCCTGTGCGAATTCTGTGATACCGATTGTTGCTGTATCACCTTCAACAAGTACCCATTCGTGGTCTTTGCTGTACTTAAGATTTGCAGGTATGCTCATAATTTTGTTATTAAATTTGTTGCAAATTTATTAAAATAATTCAAATTTATAATCTTTTCAATGATAGCTTTATCAGCTCCTCCAGTGCAGTTACAGGATCCTCGCGGAGAATTCCGTCCACTACCTTTTCCACATTTGCTTTACCAAATCCAAGCAGAATAAGAGCAGAAACAGCCTCATCGCGTCGGCCGTCTGAGAAAGATGTAATACCCCCGGTTATAACAGGCGCTCCTGTACCCTTTGCAATTTTGTCTTTAAGATCAATAAGGAGCCTCTGTGCTGTTTTAAGTCCAATGCCCTTAATGCTTTTCAGTCTGTTTATATCTCCTGTAATAATTGCATTTCTTATCTCATCAGATGTCATTGAAGAGAGCATCATACGGGCTGTGTTAGGGCCGATTCCGGAAACCTCTATAAGATGCTGAAATATAGACCTCTCCTCTTTGTCATAGAATCCATACATAAGTTCAATATCCTCTCTCAAATGATGGTGAATATAGAGCTTTGCCTTTGATCCTGCCTGGAGTCTGGAGTATGTCTGAAGAGATATCTGCAATTTGAAGCCAAAGCTTCCTGTATCAATCACAACTTCAGTTGGTCCAATCTCAATAACCTCCCCTTTTATATAATCGTACATTGTCTGGAATTAAACTATTCTTGCAAATTTATGTTTAATTTTGCAGGAATCAATCAATATTCCACTGAATAATTGCGTAATGAACAGAATCGTAAACATAGAGGGAATGAGGAGCCATTTCCCGGCACTAGAGCAAAAGGTTCACGGTAAAGACTTGGTTTACTTTGATAACGGGGCAACCGCACAGAAACCACAAAGTGTTATATCCCTCATAAACGAGATGAATTCCGGCACAAATGGTAATATTCACAGGGCTGTACACGAATTGAGCGCAAGATGCACCTCTCTATATGAGTCTGCAAGATTGTCCATAAAAGATTTTATCAATTCACCCTCTTCTGAAGAGATAATATTTACATCAGGAACCACGGCATCAATAAATTTGGTTGCTTTTAGTTTTACTCAAAGATTTATTAATAAAGGGGATTCTGTTATAATTTGCGAGGCAGACCATCACTCAAATATTGTTCCCTGGCAAATGGCTTGCGAAAGGAGCGGAGCTGAGCTTAAAATTTTACCCGTTGACGAGAACGGTGAATGGGATCTTGAGCAGCTGGACTCTCTTTTGGATGAGAAAGTTAAGATTGTTTCTGTCGCCCATATATCAAATGTTCTTGGGATAGAGAATCCTGTATCAATACTGATTGAGAAGGCTCATAAAGCAGGAGCTCGCGTTCTGCTTGACGGAGCACAGGGAATAGTTCATGGGGATGTTGATGTTCAAAAACTTGACTGTGATTTCTATGCATTCTCCGGCCATAAACTTTACGGACCTACAGGCACTGGAGTCCTTTATGGAAAAAGAGAGATTCTGGAAGAGATCTCTCCATGGATGGGAGGAGGTGATATGGTTGATACAGTCTCTCTATATAAAACTACATACGCGCCAATCCCTCTTAAATTTGAAGCAGGTACACCAAATTTTATTGGTGCAGCTGCTCTTGGGGAGGCTGTAAACTTCATTCAGCAAATAGATAAAAATTTCATTGTTGAACAAGAGCAATTACTTACATCATCTTTGTTAAGCGCGTTAAAAGAAATTGACGGGTTGGTTATATACGGAGACTCAGTAAATAAGCTCCCTATTTTTTCATTTAATGTAGAGGGTGTTCATCATACGGATCTGGCAATGCTGTTGGATAAAATGGGCGTTGCAGTTAGATCTGGTATGATGTGCTGTGAGCCACTGATGAACAGATTTAATGTAACAGGTATGGTTAGGGCTTCGTTGCTATCTTATAACACAGTTGAAGAGACTGACATGTTTATATTGGCGCTTCAAAGAGCTATAAGAATGTTAAAATAAATAATATAATAAATGTCAATTAAAGAAACAGAGCAACAAATTGTTGATGAATTTTCTCTCTTTACAGATTGGTTGGATAAATATGAGTATCTGATTGATTTGGGCAGATCTCTTCCAATCATTAAAGAGTCAGGAAGAGATGAGAAAAATTTAATAAAGGGATGTCAGTCAAGAGTATGGCTTGCTGCAGATTATTCAGATGGGAAGATTTGGTTTACAGCAGACAGTGATGCTATTATAACAAAAGGCATAATATCTTTGTTAGTAAGAGTCTTCTCCGGAAGAACTCCTCAGGAGATAATTGATGCAGACCTAAATTTTATAAAAGAGATAGGCCTTGAGGAGAACCTTTCGCCTACAAGGGCAAACGGACTGCTATCAATGATAAAACAGATTAAGTTTTACGCTGTGGCTTTTGCTGCAAATAAATAGGAAACATATGATTTCAGAAAAAAATATTGTATTAGCACTGAAGCAGGTTTATGACCCGGAGATACCGGTAAATGTGTATGACCTTGGACTTATTTACGAGATTAAAAGTAATGAGGATGGTAAGGTAGATGTTAAGATGACCCTTACTGCACCAAATTGTCCTATGGCAGATCAGCTTCTTCAGGATGTATTTGATGCTGTTTCAGATGTTCCCGGAGTAAAAGATGTGGCTTTAGAGCTTACTTTTGAACCGCCTTGGGACAAGAGCAGGATGAGTGAAGAGGCTCTTCTTGAGCTTGGAATGTTATAGAACAATAATGGAAGAGATAATTCTTCTGCTGGGAAGCAATAAAGGTAACAGATTAACTTATTTGAGCGAGGCCGTTCAAAAAATATCTTTATTGTCAAAATCGCCTGTTGTTACCTCATCAATATATGAAAGCGAACCCTGGGGCTTTGAAACAGAGATCTGGTTCCTGAACATGGCAGTTTTATTATCTTCTGATATAATACCTGAAGAGCTTTTAAAAGTGGTCCTGAATATTGAGAGAGAGCTTGGAAGAGTCCGCAATCCGGATTCAAACTGTTATGAATCCAGAGAGATAGATATTGATATAATCTTTTATGGCTCCAGGGTAATTGATACAAATGAATTATCAACTCCTCATCCAAGAATGCATTTAAGAAAATTTGTTCTGGCTCCTGTTTGTGAGATTCGCCCCGATTTTATTCATCCATTACTTTTGAAAAGAGTTGACGATTTATTGGAATTATGTGAAGATAAATCGGTTGTAATTAAAAGTTGCAGAGTATTATAACATAAGCATTGAAAAATTCACTCTTTACAGAATCAAGAGGAACAGAGATTCCTGCATTTGACCTTCATCACGAAGATCAGGCAGTTCTCTTTGCCTACAGGTCTATGGAGGAGATTTTTGACGAGAGTGGTGCTACTCCTGATGACCCTCACAAACATAACTTCTATACGATCATATTTTCTAAAAGAGGAGAAGGGGAGCACATAATTGATTTCAGTAACTATGAGATAAAGGACAACAGGGTTTTCTTTCTTATGCCCGGGCAGGTTCATCAAGTTTATACTCCTGTAAGGCCAGAGGGTTTGGTAATTATGTTTACAGGGGAGTTTCTTTGTAAATATCATATTAATGAGGACTTCCTGACAAATTTGGGCCTCTTTTCCTGTAAACCCGATACTCCGCCTCTCGACCTGTCGGAGGAGAGAGCAGCTAAGATTTTTAGTATGGGAAAAGAGATTGAGGCACTTTTTTACAGAGGCGACAGATATGTAAATGAAGCTGTAGCTTCTTGGCTTAAACTTTTTCTAATTGAGTGCAACAGTGAATTAGACAGGAGTTTTAATGGCAATACTCAACTTTTAGAAACCGGCAGGGACCTTGTAGGCAGATTCAGGAGACTGCTTGAAGAGAGATTTCGTGAATGGCATCAGGTATCTGATTATTCAGCCTCTCTTAATATTACTTCTGACTATCTTAATACAGTTATGAAGGATGCTGTTGGGACAAATGCTAAAGATTTTATTCAGAAGAGAATCATTGTTGAGTCAAAGCGTCTGGGAATCCATACAGAATTAACATCAAAAGAGATAGCGTACTCTTTGGGTTTTCAGGACCCTGCACATTTTAATAACTTTTTCAAGAAGAGAGAGGGAGTAACTTTTTCTCAATTCAGGGAGAGTTAGGATTTTTACAATAGGTTCCCGGTTTTTTGCATTTACACAAATATTCTAAGTCAATACCTTTGCATTATTAATTTATTAAGCAAAGTTATGGCAACAAATACAAAAAAATATAATTTTATTAAAGGCTCATCCAGAGGTCATGCAGATCATGGATGGCTAAAATCTTCACACTCGTTTTCGTTTGCAAATTATTTCGATCCTGAGAGAGTTCATTTTGGAGCCCTGAGAGTTCTAAATGATGATTATGTGGCAGCAGGGGAGGGATTCGGGAAACACCCTCACGATAATATGGAGATTATCTCAATTCCTTTAAGCGGAGAGCTTAAGCATGGGGATAGTATGGGAAATACTACGGTTATAAAAGAGGGAGAGGTACAGGTTATGAGTGCCGGAACAGGAATAATTCACAGTGAAATGAACAACAGAACGGACATGGCTGTTCAGTTCCTGCAGATCTGGATATTTCCGGATAAAAAGAATGTCATGCCAAGGTACGACCAGAAACTGATTGACAAAGAGAGCGTAACAAACAGGCTTGGAGAGATTGTCTCTCCTAACGAAGGGGAAGAGGGGGTTTGGATAAATCAGCAAGCATGGTTTTATCTTGGAGAATTTTCAGATAATCAAACGATTGAGTATTTAACTAAGAATAGAGAAAATGGAATTTACATATTTTTGTTAGAGGGAGAGGCAACCATTGACGCTCACAAATTGAATAGAAGAGATGCTATTGCAGTGACTGAAGCAGAAGTACTAAGTATAGATATAAGTAAAGACTCAAAAATCCTTGTTATGGAAGTTCCTATGACATGGTAATTAAATTAAATAAACAGATAAATTAACAATACAATGAAAGTAGTAGAAGGACTTAAATGGAGATATGCAGTCAAAAGATTTGACTCAACCAGAAAACTAACTAAAGATCAGATAGATTACCTCAAAGAAGCAATAAATTTTATACCATCTTCTTACGGTCTTCAGCCGTATAAAGTTCTTGAAATAGAGAGCAAGGAGATGCGTGAAAAACTAAGAGAGGCAGCTTACGGACAACCACAGCTGACAGAGGCTGCTCATGTTTTTGTGTTTGCAAATTTCACTGATTATGGACCTGACAAGGTAGACTCATTTATAAAGCTTTCTGCAGCGACAAACAATATTCCTGAAGAGAACAGCAATGGATACAGAGATATGCTAAACGGAATTATCTCTTCAATGACTCCTGAGCAAATTTCTACATGGAATTCAAAACAAGCCTATATTGCGCTGGGCGCTCTTCTCTCTGCAGCAGCTGAACAGGAGATAGATGCTGCTGCTATGGAGGGCTTTGACAAGGCAAAATTTGATGAAATTCTGGGTCTTAAGGAGAAGGGACTTACATCTGTTTGCATTGGTGCAGTTGGATACAGGTCTCCTGAAGACCAAAACCAGTTCCTTAAGAAGGTTAGAAAGCCGATGGAGCAGCTATTTGAGAAAATCAGCTGATCCATCAGAATAATTTAAGTAATAACTATTGCTGGCTCTTACTGTAATTATCAAGGCCGGCTTTTAGAAATGCGAGGTACTCCTCTACTGTAGATTCCCCTACAGGTGCAGAGAGTACCTCTTCATTATGGCCCACTATTATATACAGAGGTTGAGAGGCTTTCCCAAAACGGGTCAGCTGATAATCCCTGAGCTTTCTGCCAAGAGTATTCTTCACTTTTCCGTCTATTGCTGAAGTCACCTGCTCTTCCATCGGAAGCTCTGTTCTGTCGTCAACATATAGCGAAACAAGAACCACCTGGTCTCTTAAAATTGCCTGAACTTCAGGATTGCTCCAAACCTTTGCCTCCATTACCTTACAAGCGCTGCAGGTATGTGATTTGAAAGAGAGGAGCAGGGGTTTGTTCTGCTCTTTTGCACATTCAATCGCCTCGGCAATATCGTAATAACTGGGGAGTCCGTAAGGGACAATGTTATTACTGTTTGCATATTTAGCGGGTCCGCACAGACCCTGAGTTATTGCGCCTTGTACAGTGCCGGATTGTTGACCGGTGCCAGATCCAATTGTAAATGTGCTCTCATCAGATGGAGGGAGCAGTCCTGAAAGTGAGTTCAGTGGAGCTCCAAAGAGTCCGGGAACGAGGTATACGGCAAAAGAGAATGAGGCTATTGCAAATAGTAGTCTGAAAGTTCCAACATGGTTGATATCTGAATCATGTGATGTTTTAATTTTGCCCAGAAGATAAACACCAAGCAGAATAGACAGCACAATCCAGATTGAGATAACAAGTGTTCTTGTTATAATTCCAAGGCCAAAATAGGCATCTGCAGAGGCCAGGTATTTGAAACTGAAGCCCAGAAGGATAAATGCAAAAACAACTTTAACAACATTGAGCCATCCGCCTGATTTTGGCATCTTCTTCATTAGAGATGGGAAAAATGAAAAGAGCACAAAAGGAAGTGAGAACGCTAGTCCAAAAAACATCATACCAAGAATGGGTTTTGCTGCCAATCCCCCTGTAACTGCTGCGGCGAGTATTGATCCAACAAATGGTCCTGTGCAGGAGAATGATACTATTACCATTGCCAGGGCTACAAAGAAAGAGGCTATTATTCCGCCTTTGTCTGCTTTGGCATCTGCTTTGTTTGCGAGGCCTGAAGGAAGCGTTATTTCGAATGCCCCAAAGAATGATATTGCAAAAATTATAAAAAGGACTGCAAATAGTATGTTTGGTATCCAGTGTGTTCCTAAAACATCTGTTGCATCAGTACTCTGGAACATTGCAACTATTACCCCCACGAGTGTGTATATAAGTGTCACAGATAGGCCGAATACAAGGCCTTTGACAATTCCATCTCTCTTGTTCCCCCCTCCGCTTATAAAGAAACTAACAGTCATAGGAATCATGGGAAATACGCAAGGTGTAAAAACACCACCCAGGCCGGCAGCAAAAGCTATAAGTAAAAATACGAGAAGACCTTCTGACTCTCCGGTCTCGTTTCCGGACCCGGATACTTCAGCAGGGGCGTCCATTTCTGTACTATTAGCCGGTTCACCTGCAGGAATCTCAAACTTGACATCCATTTCATCCATAAGGCACTCTCCTCCGTTGCATGTTTGATATGTTAGCATACCAATCACTTTAATCGGCTCGGAAGATGTTCTTTTTATGGTCTGAACGAAAGAGGCCTTTTTTTCGAATACTTTGACCTCTATGCCAAAAGCCTCGTCCATTTTTGGCTTAGCCTCATCCAGGTCTCTTAGCTTGCCGACAAGTTCATATCCAATAGGGCTTGTAACCTCAAAACTTGTAGGAAGAGGTCCGTTAGCTATTGGATCTGAGTTGTACATGTACCAGGGAGATTCAATATTTGCTTTGAAAATTAAATCAATTGTTCCGTCTCCGTTGTCTTTCTGTTCATATTGCCAGGTTGCCACCGGTTGAGCCCATACAGAAACAAAAACAAAAAGGGATAATAGTGTTGTGAGTATTTTACGCATAGTTGCTAATATTTCTTACATTTATAAAAGGCAAATTTATCAAAAATCTCTAAAAAAGCAGTATTTTTGCCGTTTATAAACAGATTTGAGATTTATGACACAAGAGGAGTTGTTCAAGAATTTGATTGCTCATGCGAAAGAGTATGGTTTTATCTTTCAGTCGAGCGAGATTTATGATGGATTGAGTGCTGTGTATGATTACGGCCAACTTGGTGCTGAATTGAAAAACAATATCAAGAGATACTGGTGGGAGGCGATGGTGCGCCTGAACGATAATATTGTGGGGATTGATTCGGCAATCTTTATGCACCCTAAAGTGTGGGAGGCTTCCGGCCATGTAGGGGCTTTTAACGACCCTCTTATTGACAATAAAGACTCTAAAAAGAGATATAGGGCAGATGTTCTCCTGGAGGATCATATTGCAAAGATTGAAGAGAAGATAGAGAAAGAGGTTGAGAAGGGTAAAAAGAGATTTGGGGATGCATTTGATGAGCAGCAGTTCAGACTGACAAATCCCAATGTTCTAAGAAACAGGGAGAAGGCTGATGAAGTGAGCCGAAGGATGAACGAAGCGTTAAACGCGAACGATCTTGAGGCTGTCAAGCAACTTATTATTGATTGTGAGATAGTATGTCCCATATCAGGAAGCAGAAACTGGACAGATGTAAGGCAGTTTAACCTTATGTTCTCTACACAGATGGGCAGCGTAAGTGAAGATGCTAATGTTATATACCTGAGACCAGAGACTGCTCAGGGGATTTTCGTCAACTTCCTTAATGTGCAGAAAACAGGCAGAATGAAGGTTCCGTTTGGAATTGCTCAGATTGGTAAAGCTTTCAGGAATGAGATTGTTGCCAGACAGTTTATCTTTAGAATGAGGGAGTTTGAGCAGATGGAGATGCAGTTTTTTGTTCGTCCCGGTGAGGAGATGAAATGGTACGAGCACTGGAAACAAAAGAGGCTCTCCTGGCATAAGGCTCTTGGATTGGGAGAGGAGAAATACAGATTCCACAATCACGAGAAGCTTGCACACTATGCAAATGCAGCAGCTGATATAGAGTTTGATTTTCCTTTTGGATTTAAGGAGCTTGAGGGAATACACTCAAGAACAGATTTTGACCTGAGTCAGCACCAGAAGTTCTCAGGAAGGAAGATTCAGTATTTTGATCCGGAGACTAATGAGAGCTATGTTCCTTTTGTTGTGGAGACATCAATCGGCCTTGACAGAACCTTTCTTGCTGTATATTCAACAGCTTATACAGAGGAGAAGCTGGATAACGGAGAGGAGAGGGTAGTTCTTAAATTGCCGGCAATTCTTGCCCCTGTTAAGGTGGCTGTGTTACCGCTTATAAAGAAGGACGGGCTTCCTGAGAAGGCGAGGGAGATAATGAATGATCTTAAGTTTGATTATAATTGCCAGTACGATGAAAAAGACAGTATTGGTAAGAGATACCGCAGACAAGATGCAATAGGTACACCATATTGCATTACAATAGACCATCAGACACTTGAGGATGGATGTGTAACAATCAGGGAGAGGGATACAATGGCTCAGGAGCGTGTGCCGGTTGAAAAGGTAAGAGGTATTGTTGAGGAGCGGGTTAGTTTAAGAAAAGTGCTTGAAAAAATTTAATACTTTACAGTTATGTCAAATCTCTCCGTAAACTATATGGGATTGCAGCTTCGCAGCCCTATTCTGGCGGCAAGTTCAGGGCTTACATCTCAGCTTGACAAGGTTGCCGCTTTTGATAAGGCCGGAGTAGGCGCAATTGTTGTAAAATCGCTTTTTGAGGAGCAGATAGTAGATGAGGCCGAGTTTTTGGCTGATCAGTCTCATGACTACCCGGAATCTGCTGACTATCTCCACCACTATATCAGGCATAATTCAATAGCCAAATATCTGAAACTTGTTAAGGATATAAAGGATACCGTATCCGTGCCTGTTATTGCAAGCATTAATTGTTATTCTATGGGTGAGTGGGTGGAATTTGCAAAAGAGATTCAGGATGCAGGTGCAGATGGCCTGGAGTTAAATATTTTCTCTATGCCACTAAGTGTTTCTAAAAGAGCCAATCAAATTGAGGATGACTATCTTGAGGTAGTTGCCTCTGTCGCAAAAAGAGTTTCAATACCAGTTGCTGTCAAGATTGCCAACAACTATACAAATCTTCCGGGATTTGTAAACGGCCTTAAGTCCAGAGGGGCAAAAGGAGTTGTGATGTTCAACAGGTTCTATATGCCTGATATTGATATTAAGAAGGTAAGAATTATTGCTGCCGATGCATATTCTAACGAACAGGAGCATCTTAAGGAACTAAGATGGATGGGTATTGTATCTGCACTGGTTCCTGGAATAGACCTCTCTGCAAGCACCGGAATTCACAATGGGACAATTGTACTTAAACAGTTACTGGCCGGAGCAGCAACGGCACAAATGTGTACTGCTTTGTACCAAAGAGGCGCAGAGGCTATTACTCACGCTCTTGATGATATTAGCCTTTTTATGGAGACTCAGGGCTTTGAGAAGATCTCAGACTTCAGAGGAAAACTAAATTATTCAAACATTCAAAATCCGGAAAGATTTGAGAGGGTTCAGTTTATGAAGTCTTTTGGATCAAAGTAGTTTGTTGAGGTTGGTTAATTATTTTTAAACAAGTTTTGTAGTAAGATTCCCAAGATAGGTAGCCGTAATTCCCAAAAAAACACTTAGTCCTGTGTAAAGAAGAAATTGGAAGAAATTGCCATCTTTTAACAATGATACATTTTCGTTGGCAAATGTTGAGAAAGTGGTAAATCCTCCGCAAAGACCCACCGTTAAAAAAATTCTCAGTTCATCGTTTAATAAGTTTCCCCTCTCAGTAAGTCCGTAAAAAACGCCTATGAGAAAACAACCAATTATGTTAACAAGAAATGTTCCCAGAGGGAATGATGATATTGTCAGGTTCTGAAAAAACCGGGAGGCCAGGAATCTTGCTGCCCCTCCGATAAAACTACCTGTTCCTACTATTAATATCAGTCTTAACATCGGGCCAAAGGTAATAAAAAAACCTGCAAACAATTTGTCTGCAGGTTTTGTTGTCGGGGTACTCCGACTCGAACGGAGGACCCCCTGCTCCCAAAGCAGGTGCGCTAGCCAACTGCGCCACACCCCGATGCCCTGTAAAAGGGAGTGCAAAGTTAAATAGTAAAATTGATTTTGCAAATATTTTGTTTAGAATTTAAATTGCGAAGCGCCAGATTAGCTTTGCAAGAAGTGTAGTTCTTGTAAATTTAATAGAGTTGCCGGAGGTGTCAATGTTTTGATTAACTACAAAATAGAAGAAGCTTCCAATTTTTGGAATCCAGTTTATCCGGTAGTTTAGTATAACCTCTTCATCTTCGTTATTCCATTGTGCGAAAACAGAGGTGTTTAATCTTGGATTAAAAGCATAGTTTACTCTGCCCCCAAGTTCATTTACTTTGAAATAACCCTCCGGAAGGTCCAGATTATTTCTGCTCCAGTCTGCCCCAATACTTAGATGCCTGTTAATGCTCAAATTAAGATATATTTCAATATTTGATCGCATTCCTGTATAGAAACTCCCCCGTTCATACTCTGCTCCGGCGTTTATTGCCCTGCCATCAAAAGAGTGAAACTCCGCACTAAAGTTATTGTCATTATACTCACCTTTAGGAATTATTATTCCGTCAATTAGTTTGAACTCTTCATGGGGATTATCCTGATGGTATTCATAGTTAATCCCAAAATAATCCCCGCTTTTAAAATTTATTCCAAAGGGCCTCATCTCCATCGCAAAAGTCTCTGTTACTCCAGTTCTGTCATTGATAAAATATTCAAGGTCAAACAGCTCAAAAGAGAAAGATCTGATAAAGTCGGGCATCTTCTTAAACCGGGGCTTGTATTCCAGTCTGGAGTATAGTCTTTTAAAGTTGGTGCGGTTCACAAAACCAAGGGCTGGTTTGAAGTTCTCCTGGACTGAGTTAAATCCGGCATTGAAGCTCCATATATCGTTTGGGTAGAACAGGAAAACATGATAAGTGGCATTTTTTGAATTGTCAGAACCCACTTTGCCCGGATTTTCAAGTGTGATAGCTCCGGAAAATCCAGACATAAGGTTCTTGTCTCCCATAAACCTGGAGGTGTTATATGTAAAGTCAGTTCCGTACATTGAACTATAGTATCCATTGCTGAATTTCTGGGTTGTAATAAAACCAACGGAGGACTCTTCAAAAATATCCTGCTTAACTCTTATTACAGAAGAGTTGGCCCACTCAGTCTCCCCTTTTGCAGCAGTCTGTAAAGTCATTATACCTATGCTGGTTTTGTTTATCTTTCCAAATAGCCTGCCTCCTCCAAGAATTGGGATAAAGGAGTCCTGATCAATTCCGATTCGTCTGCTGTAAAATAGCCTTGCTGAAGATACAGACATATCAAAATAGGTGCTTCCCTCAAGGAAAAATTGCCTCTTCTCCGGATAGAAAATGGAGAACCGGGATAGATTTACCTCTCTTCTGTCTGATTCTACCTGAGCAAAGTCGGTATTCAGAGTGAAATTCAGTTTAAGAGTTGGGCTGATGTCATAATTAATCTCTCCTCCTGCCTTGAGGGAACCTTTTGGCTTATCTGATTCCCACTCCAGACCGGTAGTGATGTATGGTGTTATTTCCAACCTCTCTTTTTGTCTGATATTCCGGAGCCCTTCAAGTTTACCACTTTGAGTAATGTTCTCAATGCCATACTGACGGGACCATCCCTGCCACCTTACCTGCTCATTTTTTCTTCTTATATTTCTCTCAAAATTAACAGACCAGGTTTGGGTCTCTTCCTTTTTAAACTTAAGGGTGGAGAAGGGGATGGCAAATTCGGCAAACCAGCCCTTTTCGTCTCGAGTAACTCTTACATTCCATACTCCATTCCAGTCTATATTGTGACGACCGCCGTCCCCCCCAAGCCACGAATCTGCCATAGCTCCGTTTGGATTAGTAACAAAGAGATATCCGTTTCTGTTATCGTTAAAGGGACTTATCATAATCTCAATATCATCGTCCGAGCCCCATTCAAAGTCTCTGGTCATCTGCTTTGCCGATAGTTTATCGGGCTGAGAGTCAAAGCACCATACTCCAAAATAGATGTTGTGAGTATCGTACAAAACGGCAACTTTGGTTAGCTCTGTTGGTTCTGCCCCCTCAGCGGGTTCACTTTGCCTGAAGTTTGTTACGGGTATGGCATTTTGCCAGATTGTCTTGGCCAGGTTACCGTCAATATGGAGAGGATCAGATACTTTTGTTGCCTGGATGCTCCCTGGATTTGATGTCTGGGAAAATACAGGAAGAGAGAAGAGTATAATAAGGGAGAGAGTAAAGAAAAAATTCTTATCCATATTTTTCCACCAGGTATGAAATATTCTCAGTTATTAGTTTTTTAAGGACCGTAAGGCTAATGTCAGACAATTTCTTAATGTAGATACAGCCCTTACCCATTTTGAATGTGCCCAGCTCGAAAAGAAGCTCCTCCTGTTCAGGTGTGCCGGAAAAAATGTATAATGAAATTGCTGCTTTACGAGGTGAAAAGCCTACCAGTGGCCAGTCTCCCTCTTGACGGCTTCTTTCTGATTTGTAGTGGTAGCTCCCAAATCCTATCATTGAGGCACCCCACATTTTTGGCTTAAATCCGGTCCACTCCTCCATCAGAGCCAATAACTCAAAGGCATCTTTTTTCTTTTGTTCTGAATCGGCAGAAGCATTAATAAAATCAGCAACATTAGCTTCGTTTAGTTTTGTCTTTAATTCTGCCATAGTATTTTACACTTATTTGCGTAGAATTTTATCCATTGTCTTACCCTTTGCAAGTTCGTCAATTAATTTATCAAGATAGCGAATTTTTTGCATCAATCTATCCTGAATCTCTTCTACGCGATAACCACAAATTACCCCTGTAATTTTTTGGGCATTTGGGTTTAGCTGAGGAGCATCTGTAAAGAATGTTTCAAAATTGGTTTTGTTGTCTAAAAGGTGTAGAAGGGACTCTTCTGTGTATCCGGTTAGCCAGAAGATAATTTGGTCTACCTCCTCCTTAGTGCGCCCCTTTTTCCCGGCCTTCTGGATGTAAAATGGATAGACATCAGCGAAGGGCATTTTGAAAATGCGTTTGTTGTCCATTATTTTGATAATTAGTTAGATTTTAATCTTGATTTCAATATCTGAAGGCACCGGAAACCAACTCTTGTTCGCTTCGCGGAATTCCTGCCTCAGATGCGAATTGTTGCCACTTTGAAACGGCAGATTTTATTGCTGATAAAATTTCGGTTGCCTTAGCGGTTCCTAAACCAAAGTATTTAGCAATGCTAAGGGCTAACTCAAAATCAAGCGAATTGTCATCTTCCGTGATATTCAGTTTTAAACCCATTCCAGTCTCATCAGGATTAATATCATAAGCTGGAGAAAGCTCCCACCCCCCCTTGCCTGAAAGGATAAATCCATGATTTCTTAAATGATCATCACAATTTGATACAGCAATGTTTAGAACAATCCTGCGCCATAATTGCTCCAGATTATAGTTAGTATTTTTACAATTTGAAGCAATCCACTGTGCGATTTCCAGATAGCTGACGCCATCTGCATAGCTTGCTCCGTCAGAATAACCCAGCAGAGTCATTGCAGAAGCAAAGTGGATTCTTTTACCTGCTTCATTTCTGTCAAAGCGTTTTGTTAAAAATGTATGATGATTACTTCCAAATCTTTGAGCTTTACACTCAGACATAATTACTCCGCAATTTGCAGCTATTCTGGAAATAACATATTCCCATGCACCTGTGTTTTTTTCATCTTTACTACTTGGGAATTTTGCAATCCATAATTGACCCTTTTCATCCAGAATATTTGCTTTAGGTCTTGCTCCTCCAAGAGAAGAGCCTGGTGCGAATAGCATATTAATCCATTTTATGTGCTCAGAAGAATAGATTTCATCATCGGTCTCAATATGCAGACTGGCGTATTCAAGCTCTCGTATAGAACTCCAAGGAGGGGTTGCCAAAGATTTGTGTTTATCCATGAAATCTCCTTCAGGAGAAGATTTAAACCGAAGTGCTCCCATTCTGTTTCCATCATAAACACCCATCAAATAGTCTGCTTCAGTTAAAGTACGAACAGTCCTATTTTCCAATCTGGCTAAAATGGCCTCTCTTCTGCGCATTAAATTGCGCCCCCATCTATCCGGAGCCGAATCAAGAAAGAGTCCGAAGTTGCTTTTGTCTGCTTTTAAATATTGTTTCCCGGAAAATTCAGATAAATCGGGGTCCAGGGATCGAAAACTAATGTTATTTATCCAGTTCTTATCGTTTTCATATGAAAAAACCTCTTTGCCCCTGATCACTTCACTATAAAGCACGCCCATAAAGACAGGTTCTTCTGACATAAACCAATCCATATAAACATATATTTCTTTATTCTGCGACATAATTTATTTTTTAGAAGCCCTCTCTTTTACTGCGAAACGTGCATCTTGCAGTCTTCTCCCCAGTTCATCATCTTTTGCCACCAAGAGAAGATCTTTGTCCAAACCCAGAATCGCCAGAACTCTGAAATAATATCCAATAGCAACACCTTCGTCCCCTTTTTCAATTTTAATTAGAGTATTTCTGGAAATTGATGCACGCTCAGATATTTGCTCGGATGATAAATCTCTGCGCAATCTGGCGTATTTTATATTTTCTCCAAATTCAGCAAGAATTCTTGATTGTGCTGGTAGTAGAGGTCGTTTCATTTAGATAATGTTTACAATAATGAACAAATATATATAAAAATGTTCAAAATAATACACATTATGCGGATATTATTTCTCTTTGCCGTAGAATGAGAGGCCTATTTTTGGTTCGATACTTATTCTGTTATTTGGAGTGGCAGAGTCTTCAAAAATCAATGTGTAACCTGCATTCATTGAGACAAACAAAAAACTCTGAGGTGAAGGCAGGTTCAGGAAATTTCAGGAGAACTGTAACCCCGCCAGTCATATTCGGCCTTGCGGAGTCTGTCCATAATTGCGATACCTATCCCTTCTGAAGGAACCGGTTCTGCAATGATAAGCTCAATCTGAGGATCGTCTTCAAATGAGTGCATGGCTTCAAACATGTTCACCGCGTAGTCCTTAAGATCCATTGTCTGAGAGACTCTTATAACTTTAAGGTATCCGCTTTCGAGCTTCCCGGAAAATGAGATAAGGCCGGCTTTGGATTTATCAATATGAGATAGCTCTGTATCTGCTATCAGAAGCATTTTTCTTGGGCTGTAGTGGGATTTTAACATCCCCGGGGCCGAAAGCTTCTCTATCTCTGAGCTGCCGTCAAATGGCACAACCTTTTCCAGCTCCTCTTTTGTGATGATTCCGTTTCGCAGAATCTGGAAGCCCTTGTCTGTGAGGCGGATTATTGTCGATTCAATACCAACGGTTGTTTTTCCGCCGTCAAGGATATAATCTACATTTGGAAGCTGCTTCTGAACGTGGGCTGCTGTTGTTGGGCTGATGCGCCCGAATTTGTTTGCGCTTGGGGCTGCTATGGGGCAGTTTGACCTGGTTATTAGCTCAAGGGCAATGTCGTTTTTTGGCATTCTTACGCCTACTGTTGGCAGGCCTGAGGTCACAAGATCGGGAACTATGCTGCTTTTTGGGAGAACCATAGTAAGCGGCCCGGGCCAGAATTTCTCTGCCAGTTTGTAAACTCTTTCATCGATATTGGCAGCAACTGCTTCCAGCTGGGCCATGGTAGAAATATGCACAATGAGCGGGTCAAATGTTGGGCGCTCCTTTAGCTCAAATATCTTTGCCACCGCCAGCGGGTTTAAGGCGTTCGCGCCAAGCCCGTAAACTGTTTCAGTAGGAAAGGCTACAAGCTTACCCTCCTGAATACATTTTGCGGCAAATTCTATGTTATTTGTACTTTTCATCTTTCCTGTGTCTGATAAAATATCGCCGCAAAGATAGTGAGATAAATTTAATGAGGTTTTCTGTAAAAGTCGTTCAGTGAGTTTGTGTAGTAGCTGTAGTTGATTTTGCTGCTGCGCTGGAATATGCGGGGCTCTTTGTGACCAACCGGAACTAAGGTTAGTTTGCTCATTCCGTTAATCCTCATGAATTCTTCAGAGTTCATAGTCTTCTGATCGAAGAGGATATCGAAATAAAAGAGGTACTTTCCAATCCATTTTATATAGTTTTCTGAGTCCTCTTTGCCCAACTCGCCCTCTTTGTTTATAAGTTTGAGATTTGGATCTTTAGAGTATATGGCTTTTTGGAACTCTACCCCGGTGAGAGGGGTTCCGTTAAGGGTGGGCATGATATTGAACTGAGGGTCTATGTAAATCCACTTTCCAAAACTACTGCAATTAAACTGATGATTACTACGGCTGCCTTTTTCATATAGTGAGGGTTAATTTAGGTGATTTTTCAAAGATATGAAAACTTTATTTTAGCCAAGAGAGTGCTTGCGGATTTTAGTGAAAATATAAAGTTATACTTTAGATATTCATGTTAAAATAAAGTTACACTTTAGATATTCATGAAAAATTTTATATATTTACTCTCAAAATAATATCTCTTAAAAAATTATCTCGTTATGTTTTCTCGTAAAATTAATCTTCAAGATGCAGAAAATGAGAGTATTTTTCTGTGGGGAGCCAGACAAACCGGGAAAAGTACGTTATTGCAACTCCTTTTTCCCAATACCAGATATATTGACTTACTAAAATCGGACGAATTTGAACGATATAATCGTCGTGCATCACTTTTGCGTGAGGAGCTAAGTTTGCTCCAGGAAAACGAGCTTATTATAATTGACGAAATACAGAAGATTCCTGAATTACTCGATGAGGTGCAATGGTTAATGACCAATAAAAATCACCGGTTTATCTTAAGCGGCTCGAGTGCACGCAAGCTGAGGCGAAGCGGTGTAAACTTGCTGGGAGGCAGAGCCATCCGCAAACATTTATATCCTTTTGTAAGTGCCGAGATTCCTGATTTTGATCTGATAAAAGCTTGCAACAATGGTATGATGCCAAGGCATTATCTGGTGGATGATGCAGGTAAGCGTATTCATGCATATGTGGGTGATTATTTGCAACAAGAAATCAAAGCAGAAGCTCTAACCCGAAACTTGAAAACATTTTCTCGTTTTATGGAAATTGCGGCCTTGAGCAATGGAGAAGTAGTTAATTACAATAATATTGCATCTGAATGCGGTGTAAGTGCTCCAACTGTAAAAGAGTATTTTTCTATCCTGGAGGAGACTCTTATCGGTTATACTATTCCGGCTTTTACCAAAAATGTAAAACGCAGAGTTATTCAATCGCCAAAATTTTACTATTTTGATGTAGGTATTGTTAATTTTCTACTTAGAAGAAGATCTCTTTTACCTGGTTCTGCTGAATTTGGACATGCATTTGAGCACTTAATTATGCAGGAATTAATTGCTTATATCGGGTATTCAGAATCACAGCATTCATTGTCATATTGGCGTACAACTTCTGGATACGAAGTTGATGCAATAATTGGTAATGCCAATGTTGCCATCGAAATTAAATCTACAGAAGAGGTGCATTCTCATCATACGCGAGGTTTGAAGGCTTTCTCAGAGGAGTTTCCAAATTCCCGCCTGATTATTGTTTCTATGGACAAGTATCCCCGCAGAATGAATGAAATTGATGTTATTCCTGCTCAGCATTTCTTGAAAATGTTGTGGAACGGGGAGCTGTTTTAATTAAGTTGCGGTTGGCAAGGAGGAATGCAGCCGGGTTAATCTAGAAAGCCTGTTCCAAAAGGACTTTTCGCGTCAGGAGAGTAGTCTCGATAAAATCCGATTCGTTTGTTAGAATTTTGTGAACTTAATGATCCAGTTCCAAAACTGCCACTGAAACCATCATTACAAATAACTTCGCAGTCAAGATTAACTAATAAGTTGTGAACATTAAACTCAATCTTCTTATAATGGATAACAATTCCAATTTTCTCCAATTCTCTTTTAATTTTTATCAGACTGTCAAGGTTCAGACTGTGAGTAAAAGCAACCTCAACTCTTTTGACTGAATTATTGTTCACCTCAATTGAAAGACTTTTTCTGTTTTTAAATTTTTCTGATTGGTCTTCTGCATTAAGGAAATTCACACATAATAAAGTGATTAGGAGAAGAGTTGCTGTTAAAATAGAGATTTTTCTCATTGCGTTAGTTTTAAAATTAAACAAATCATTCACATACCATAAAATGGGATGTTTATCTATGTTTGAATTTTGTTTCTCAGATTTAACTTCATTACCGGTATTAGAAGATTCAAAAAACTCAAAACCAATCGTTTCGGAAATTATTTTTATAGTGTAGACCCTAGGCTCAACTAAACCAGATTCAATGCGTTGAATTGTACGGATAGTAATCCCGCACTTCTCAGCAACCTCTTCTTGAGTTAATCCTTTGGCTTTTCTGACCTCGAGTAATTTTTTTCCAAACGCTTGTTTTTCCATTCAAGCTAAGATTTAATTCAAAGTTATGTTTAACCTAAAACTCAACCAATGATTAGGACGGTATTTTATATGACATTCTTACGACAAGAATGGTTATTAGACACAGTGTTATTTAGAAATATTAGGAAATGCCTTGATTAGTTGGTCTTTAACAAGTAGTCCGATAGCGTGTCTTGAACCTGAATATCCATAAAATGCATTTGATGTTCCGGTTACCCATTTTGACTCAAAAAGGGTTGAAGAGGTTTGATTATCTATAATATCCAACTTCCCTCTTCTGTTACCAATTTTCTTTTCAATTATTCTGAGTTTAAATGTGAAGTCTGCTGATTCTTTTGATTCGGAAATTACCAGGGAAGTTTTTCCGATTATGTACTCTTTCAGCATAGCGATGGCATTATCTCCATCTACATTTACTTCGTTTTGAGTCTGTTCAAATGTCATAAACACCTTTGAGTCTGGTTTTAACTGAGCGAAAGTTATTAGTGAGGAGAAGGTGAGCAGTAGTAGGAGTGTTAGTGATTTCATGAGTGAGGGTTTTAATTGGTTGGATATCAAAGGTAATAAATAATACAAAGTTCAGACAATAATTCACCGAGAAATCTTAAGACCAGTATGGCTGTGCGAGCCCGGGCGGGAGGCCGACGGCGGGTGGCGGGCGCGGCAGCGCGGCAGCACTTTGCCACAGTTTTTGGCAAGTTATTGTTATCCTTGCTCTTACTAAGAGCATTTTTTGATAATCTCTATGCTTCTCAAAAAAATGATTTCATTAAACAGTTCTATATCTGACACTTGCCAAAAACTGTGGCAAGGTGCTGTAGGCGTTTTGACTTGTTGACTAAGGCTATTGCTAAGAATTTAACCATTGGGATCTTGATAGGAGCAATGTATTTTGTAGTTATTGCCGGAATCCTGACCATATTTGGAAGCTATAGTGCTCAATACGCTTCGCCACACTGGTCATACATTACACTGAATCTGTTTTTATACTTTCTGGTAGCATGTGGAGAAGAAGTAACATTCAGAGGAATAATCTTCAGAATGATTGATGAAAGATTTGGCATTTGGTGGGCCCTTGGAGTATCAGCCCTATTATTTGGATTCGTCCATATATTTCAGCCGAATGCAAGCGTTTGGAGTTCAATTGCAATTGCCATTGAAGCTGGTGTGCTGCTTGGTGCTGCTTTCAAATTTTCTGGATCTTTATGGTTACCAATAGGTATTCACTGGGCATGGAATTTTACTCAGGGTAATGTATTTGGATTCTCTGTTTCTGGCACAGATAAAGGAGAAAGCATACTCAACTCAGTGGTTAAAGGACCAGATCTTGTTACAGGAGGTGATTTTGGCCCAGAGGCTTCTGTAGTTGCAGTTGCTCTTGGAACATTGCTTTCAGCTATATTTATCTGGCAATATCAAAGAAGAAGACAGGCTCTCAATTGATTTTTGAGTTATTTCCGTAAGTCGCTTATTCATAAAAGTATAGAGAGATAATCAAGGGGCGGGCTGCGTTCGTCCCACGCACACCTGTGGGAATGTTTGTATTCAAAACATCTCATAAAGTGTCATAAAGTATCATAAAGACTCATAGAGATTCACTGTTTTGGTCCCGTTTTTTTGAAAGCGGGACTCAGTTAAAATCCAATGCCAATACCTATTGATGGCAAAACTTTGCTATTATAGATAAGCGCCCCGGCGTAGAGTATGAATGAAGATTTTTTCTGTTTGCCATAAAAAGATAGTCCGAGTTTTGGCTGAAGAGAGATTTTATCATTTTGAAAATCCGATGACTCAAAATTTATAGTGTATCCGGCGTTTACAGACAGGAATGGGATAATTCTTCTGGTTTCAATTTTTGAGAAGTTTACTTTGCCATAAATGTACGGCGTTGCTGTTACAAAATGAATTGTCGAGATTCCGATTCCTGCAGCAAATCTTGAATTAATGTTATAACCTAATGTGGCTGATGCTTCTGAAAGGATGCCTGACATTGAGTTATTATAAATTAAAATTGGACCTGCCTGGATTTCTGCAAAGAATTTTTTAGGTGATGTTTGGTTTTGTGATTTAAGAGGGGCAAAACATAGAAATGAGAAAATGATAACGGCAATAATCTTGTTCATAACAGAATGCTTTAATTAGTTGTGTGTCAAATGTAAAAAAAAACGATGCGGTATATCAATTTTGGTAGTGATCTCCTCATCTCAGCGAGCACTTAATACAATTATGGCTCTGGCTTTTTAAAACTTTAGAATGCGTACCCGAGTTTCAGGTCCATTGCCAGTACTGCCTCCCAATTGTTGCTTCCAATAATATTGGTTCCGACACCTGCTGCCACTTCAAAAATGAAGTGCTCGCCCATTGTTCTTTTCAAACCGTATTTGGGTACAATCAGGATGTATTGGGTTACATCGGCATTGTTCCCAATACTAAAACCCGGCTGATAATCGGCAGAAACTGCAATGTAGTTTGCGGAGTTGTTAATGGTTTTCTTGCCTTTACTGAACCTTTTGGAAAGATTGTAGTAATATCTTGGTTCTATTCTGAGTGACGGAGCTATATACCAGTAGTTGCCGTTGAAAGTTCCTGAGCCAAAACCTCCGTTAAGGATAAGTTCCATGTTCAATGTTGATTGTTGGGCTATTGGATGTTCGTAGGCGTAAGATAATCCTACTAATGGCCCTTTAATACTGTGGCTCCTTTGGGTATTTGAATTTTGAGCTGATAGATTGAATGAGATGGTTGCAATTACTGCAATAATGAGCTGTTTCTTCATACTATATCTGTCGGTTAGAGGTGAATTTTGTAAAACAGAATGCGTTAATTGGTTGTGTGTCAAATGTAAAAAAAAACGATGCGCAGTATCGATTTCCTTTGATTTTTTTAATTATTTTAACTTGAGGGGATTGGCATGTTTGTGCGATTTTTCACAGGCGTGGGTGGGACGAACCTCCACAGGGCTAAAATAGTGGTGATTGCAAAAGATTAAGTGTTGATTGTGTTAGATTTATATTTTGGGATGTGTAGATAATCAATAAGATGGAGGTTTGTCCCACCCAAACCTGTGGGGATGTTTCAGGAGAAATAGGGGATTGCCTCGTTAAGCGAGGCGTTCCCCCAAAGGGGGGGTGCTTCAAAGAGGAAAAAGCCCATCTGCCGTGCGGCAGATATCTATTTGTTATTCCAATCCTGTTGTATGTTTCGATCATTTTCCTGACGTCAGGAAAATGATGATTTCAATAATTAGTGATTGAATTCAGATGTTATGGGATTGCCTCGCTTTGCGAGGCGTTCCCCCGGGTGGGGTGCTTCAAAGAAGAAAAAGCCTTATGCTGCGCATAAGATTTTTTATTCCCGGCTGCGTGCTAAAGCAAGCTTTGCACTTGCCGGAAATAAAAAAACCGGGCGTGTGCCCGGCTTTTTCTTCTTTGGCGGTGAGGGGGGTACTTGAGCCTTGATTATCATAGAGTTCCATAAAGTGTCATAGAGTATCAAATCAGCACTTTAAGGTTTTTTCATAGTGTCATAGAGTATCATAGAGTGCCATAGAGTTTCACTGTTTTAGTCCCCGATTTCAAAAACGGGGACTAAATAGATATTTGATGTTTATTAAATGATTCTTGATGACAATAATTCTCTATTCGCTTGTTTCGCGCCTTGATGAATTGCATCACCCCTTTCTTGTAGGTTAAATATTCATCTATGTCTCTAAACATAGGTCTCGTGGAGAAATTATCAAATGGCAGGTAAAACTGAACACTTCCATTTTCATCAACAAGGTCGTTGAGTAAAAAGAAGTCAATATATCCCTTAAAATCCTCAAACAAGTAGAAGAACTCCTTATACCTAAAAATTGTGTCATAAAGCGGGCTCTGTTGCCCTAAATAGAAGAGCCTGATACATTCTAAGGTTAGGTCAAATCTGTCATCAATTAGGCTGTTTACTCCCCTTGCTTGGTTTATTGTATGCTTTCCTTCAATTCTATTGTTTGGGAATAGTGTGTAAGCTCCAATGGTTGAGCCTAAATCAAACAATTCTTTTACCTCTTCCTGTATCTGCTGTGTTAACCAAGCTTTGTTTTTATGATTTCTATAAGAATGCGTAATAGCATCGCTTCCTAGTGAAAATTCTCCAAGTTCCGATTTATGGTACAAATAAGTTCCCCATTTTTTGTCTATAAGTTCAAAGAACTTTCCGTTTGACAATTTCTTACTCCATAACATTTTATGATAGCAACGAAGAGTCGGACTTGTGCTATCCGGGTCGCCTCCATTTGCGTCTGTGTATACATTAAATGTTGTGTCAATTGTCATTTTTTACTAAAATCTGTTGGTTTTGTTTGTCGCGAGTGGTCTTCGTTGTTTTAAATGTTTGTGATTTCGTAGCACAAAACTGTCAACTATGACTGAACTTGAAAAGAAGCACAAAGCTCCAAGTTGTCACTTCACCCCTAATAACGCAAAACCTATGTTAAATGGCATTTTTTTATAGCATCAACTTTTTAGGCAACCAATAATTTCTGTCTTGGTGTCCTTTAGGAATGATAAGTCCAATATTTGCTTTTCCGTTTTTAATTTTCTCTATTATTGGATGTTCTGGATTGTTTCTACCTCTTGTCTGTCCTCCATAAAAATATCCAAAACCATTTTCGTCAACAGCATTAAATCTTTTTGTTATTGTGTCAATAATACTCGCTGAGTTTTCAAACACAAACATCCCAAAATGGATTTCTGTACTCCACAAAACTCCGTAGCCATTTATCGACTTGTCAAATAAGGCTTTTACATTACTGCTACACCTTTGTATCCAATAAGCCCAATTAACAACCTCAAGCCCTGTCAGATCTTCTACGATTTTCTTTTTTCTAAAAGGTTCGTGTTTTGGTAGCCCATATCTTGATGGAGCAAAATGAGAAGGACCATCAAATTCTACAAACAATGGTGAGTGTCCTTCAAGAGTTAATTTTAAGTCCATTGAAAATCGCTTCACACTTATTTGTGGTTCTATTTGAATGTTTGGGAAAGTCCTCTTAATTATTGCAATAAGTAGAAGTTCGTCAAGACTTGATTTGTCAACTGGTATTGCATTTGGAATTTTATTGTCATACCAAAGTTTTTGAATTTGTCTTTCGTCAATAACATCATTACCATCAATTGTTTTGAAAGCAACTGATTTTAAATCATTGTCGGAGTGACTATTCCGGTGATATAGGGCCACTATTCTGGAGCATATGGGGCCAGTTACAGTTTTCTCGCTTTCATAGCAAAAGTGCATAAAAATTTTTAATGTTATTTATTCTCGAAGAGATTTCTTTGATTTTATTTCTATTCTAAAAGCTCCATTTACCAGTCTATCCATAATTGCATCAGCAATAGTGCTTTCTCCTATTATATCATACCACACTTTTACCGGTAGCTGAGAGCTGATTATAGTTGATTTTATTCCGTATCTGTCTTCCATTATTTCAAGCAGTATAAGTCGGTCAATGTCATCCAGTATGTGTAGTCCAAAATCATCTATAATCAGTAGGTCCTGCTTTGCGATCTTGGCTATTAACTTGCAGTAAGTATCATCTGCTTTAGCATTTTTAAGTTTTGCGAAGAGTTTTTGAGCATTATGATACATCACCTTATATCCGTTATAACAAGCTTGATGTCCAAAGGCAGATGCAAGATAACTTTTCCCTGTTCCTGTAAAGCCGGTTATTAATATATTCTTCGCTTGTGTAATGTAAGAGCAGTCTGACAATCTGATTATTTGTGACTTATCCAATCCTCTATCATCGTCATATCTTATATTTTCAATAGCTGCCTGGTACCTGAACTTAGCCTCTTTTAAGGCCCTCTCTACCCTGTTATTCTCTCTGTTGTCCCATTCAGCGTTAATTAACATCGTCAAGAATTCTTCATTAGTTATAGCATCACACTGTCCTGATCCTACCATGTTTTTGTAGAGGCTATACATCCCATCTAACCTCATTGAACTCATTTTACTTAGTATGTTATTACTATCCATAACTATGCTATTTATAATATTGAGCTCCTCTGATATTTTCGTGTCGTGGCAGTTTTACGATATTCTTCGCAGTAGTACCAATTTGATTATCCAGGCTATTTGACAGGATATTCTTTAAAGTTGTATAATCATACACCCTATAAGCTAAAGCCCTTTTGCATGCATTTGTAAGCCTGTAGTTCCCGTATTTCTTACTCAAGTGTACAACTCCTTCGTACATTCTTCTGGCCAAATGAGGATATGTGCTTTGAGACATCATATTCCTCATATATTCTTCTACCAGCGGATCTACAGTACTTCCCCATATGTAAGCAACAGAAGGCTCCCATTGGTCTACATATCTATGATTTGGATGCCTGTGTTCAACTTTTGTAGAGTATCCATTTTCCTTGCTACTCCTTATGTGGGAAGCAATTTGCTGATTATTGTAATAGAAGGATATTGTCCCGGACGACACAACAGCTTTAATCCTCTTTCCGGCATATTTATACGGTACACTATAGCTGTGTCTGTCCTTGTTAAAAAATACATGATACTCTGTGTTTACCTTAAGTTTATATGATTTAGTTATCTCGTATCTATTTACAGGTAATGACATAAGAGCACTTTTTTCGTACTTTTCAAACAGGTCTTTACGACTATAATCTCTGTTCTGGAAGTTCTTAGCTACTGCAATAGCAACAAGCTCTTTTATCCTCTTATTAAGTTCTGTTAGTCCACAGGGCAGTTTATCCCTAAGAGGAGCAAATACTGAAGAGTAAACCACATTAATTATACTCTCTACTAATGCCTTATCTTGAGGTTTTCTGGACCTGGCTGGACTTACCGTTGCTCCATAATGGTTAGCCATAGAGAGAAAAGTATTGTTGATTACGGGCTGATACTTATCTGAAGAAGTAACTCCAGCCTTTAGGTTGTCCGGGATAAGCACCTTGGGTACTCCTCCAAAATTATGGAGTGCATTACTTACTGCCATTGTAAAGTCTTCCACTTTTTGACTCCCAACGGCCTCTGCTTCAAACATTCTGCTTCCACCAAGAATGGTTACAAGAACTTCTGCTTCTATAGCTTTACCGGAATTGGGACAAAAATAATTAAGCTTGTCTCCTGTGAAGTCTATAAACATCTCCTCTCCATATTCGTGTTCAAGATGCATTGAGACATTTTCACTATTTAGCCATTGTTGGTAATGATGACACATTTGCGAGTAACTGTAGCCTTGAGAGCGGGCTCTACGATATTCCTCCCATAAAATAAACCTGGTAACTCCGGTTCTCTTGAGTTCTTTCCTAAAATAGGGAAATAGTTTTTCCAAGTACTTATACTCTTCGCTTGAATCAAAGTACGAAGCTTCTGATTTAAATAATGCTTCCAGTTCTTCGTCAGGAATAGTTTGAAGATTTTCTTTAGTTAAGTTTAACTCCTTGTTTTTTGAGAAGTACTGACTTACTGTTTTTCGGTCAATCTGTAAACACCGAGATATCTCTCTTTGAGAGATCCCCTGTTCAATTAATTGCAAAATTTGCTTTACTTTGCTCATTGTTATTAGTTTTCCAGCCATGTGAGGTTCTTTTTGTGTTGCAACTACAAAAGTAACCCGCTTGCTTAAAAACTGTAACAGGAGGAGGGCCTGCTCTCCTCCTTTATTTTATAAAATGGCCCGGTATGCTCCAGAACGGTGGCCCAGTATCCGCCAGAATGGTGGCCCAGTATGGACCAGAATAGCTATCGGAGATGTTAAGTATTTCCTTAACATCAGATTTTGTCAAGTAAGAGCCAACATATTTGTCGCTGTTGCTTAAGTCAAAAACTCCTTCAGGTCGTCCTAATATTCCCATTGTTTTGATGTTGTCTTAAAATGCTCGATAATAGTTACATGTATTAAATGTTGGGGATTGCGTATGGTGTATCACTCTGACGACACTAACTCCGATGTGCAGCTGTATGCTTAATTTATACTGAAACCCTTATTGGTTATGCCGCGTGATGTAACGTCGTGCTTTATTAGATTAGACTTTTTCTTTCAACCTTATCTTGAACTCTTGTAAAATGAATTGATAGTTTCAAAAGAAATAGATATGCTCCATAATCACTTAGGGTAAAAATTCTATTGGTGGTAATTTTATCTCTTTCAATAAGAGTATTTGGCATATTATTTACCCTATCAAAAAAAACAATAGATTCTTCTAATTTTCCATCAAACTTAGGAAGAAAAAAAATTTGAGTTATCTCTTGTCTTTTTATGGCATTTATGTGGTCAACAATCTGTTCTTTGGATTTTTTTGAATTTTTGAGAAGAGTTAGCTTGTATTTATCTAAACTAAAAATTGGAGCATAAACAATCTGGGATGGGAAATTTCTTTCGTTTTGTAAATCAATATCACATGTATTCGACAAAATAATGCTAGGTGCTGGCTTAACTTCAGGTTTTGGAAGATTCACAACTAAAAGATTATTCAATCCATCACCTTGATATATAATTCTAGTATCATTAAGATATGTTGTATATAATCTCTCATCAATATTTTCTGGGAAATCTTTTAGCCCATTAAATAGCACACGATCAGATTCTTCTGACAAAAATTTAGGCAAATAGATTTTAACTTCATCAAAATTCATATTAGTTCCCAAAAGTTATCATTAACGATATCTACAAATTCACTATCAATGTCTTTAGTATTTTGGAGAACCCTTTTAGAAAAATCAATTATTGTCTGAAGTTTTTCCATACTCTCACTCTGTAGTTTGTAATCGGCCGATTGATTAAATGCATAGTCTTTCCATTCAGCTATATTGTTCTGAAAGTTATAATTATGATTCATTTTAGGTATCAAAGTATCTGAATCATATGATAAACTAATTACACTGGAACTAATTGTTGCAAGTAAAAAAATATTAGCTAATGAGTTATATGAATTTGTTCCCATGATTAATAAGTTGGATTGAGTGTGCTCAAAAATTCAGAACTTAATAAACTATAAAATAGTTCCTTTTCTTTTAAATGCCCAGCATTTATAAGCTCGTTTTTCTTTGAAAAAAAGTTTACCAAGTTTTTAGTTACAAATGTGTCTATGTCAATTATCGAACCATTCTTGCCATTAATAATAGCATTATTCGCTAATTGTAAGGTACTGCTATATTCACCCTGTTCTATTTCAGTCCTTATAATTGTATTTTTACAAAGTACATCATTTGATCCAATAGACACCTTAAGGTTTATTTTTTCAAAAATATTGTTTTCAAAAAAATTAATGTACCTAATCCCAATTCTTTCAATTACATTAATAATCCCAATTTGTTCAATTTTAGTAAGTACATCAAAAATGATTTTAGAAAAAATTTCCCAACCCAAATATCTCGGGAAAGAACTGATTAAAATCACATCAGGTCCAATTTGTATTACAAAATTTTCATTTGAAATTTTGTAATAAGGTTTATATTTTAAATTGGGATCACTTGCTCTAACAACATCAGGAAGTTGTAAAATTGGTAATGTTTCAACTTTTTGAAAATCCTTTTGTAAAACGCTATAAATTAATCCAAAAACGGCATTCGCATTAATTGTTGAAGTAAACCTTACTTCAAGTAACGCATCTACTATTGGACAAGGATTTATATTTTTAGGCAGTTTCATACTAATTTTTCACAAATGTAATCTTTTTGAATTCTTATTTCAAAAAACATGCTAACAAACAATGAATAATCTATTAATCGGTGTTATTTTTTGTAGCATGCGACACAACGGTTAAATGTCTGAAGCGTCTTGGATTGCGTATTATGCACCCATCTTTCGTCAAAAACGCCCATGTACGCTAGTATGTTTGATTTATCAATCAAGCTTTAATATTCTTAACTTGAAGTTATGGGTGTTTTATTATTTACAATTTCCACAATTTAAGCAATAATTATCAGGATCTTCATAATAGTATTTACTTACATTAGGTACTTTCAAAATATTTGAGTTTACACAAGAAGACTTTTTGAATACATTTATTCCATTATCCTTTAGATAATTTATAAAAACATCAGTTTTTAAGGAAGAAAATGTGTTCAAACTCATATCACTTGAGCAATCAATAATCTGTTCTTTTGAATCATTAAGTAATATATAAAAAGGTGATTTTGAAGGAACAACAGATTTCATTTGTTTTATAATAGTTGAATCCCAATACATTACCCCAACGACACAATAGTCAATTTCATATTTTTTAAAATTTTCAACAAACAAATCTTTATCATCACATGTGTATTCTGACAAATATGGTTTAATCATTACATTAGTTAAGACCCCGTATTGCTTAAATTTATTTGCTGTTTGTAGTCTTTCAATAGGACTTACAGTACCATTTTCAAAAACTTTCCAATTACTAAAAGTTGTTATTGTTGTAGAGTATAATAATTGATTATCATATTGTATTGAATCGCAAATCCTTCTTGCTTTTTCATCAGAAATGGAGAACTTACTCATTATTTGAACAGGATTTCCGGTCTGTAACAAGTTTTTTATCCAATTAATTGAAAAATCTTCATCAGATTTTTTTGAAAATATATCACCCCAAGCTCCTACAGATATGATTGAGCCATATTTCCCTTTAATAAAATTTTGGTTTGATTCAATTGATTCAATTATACTCTCAATTAAATAATTACTTCTTCTTGCTATTTGATCTACAGACCTAGTCGGTAAATAACAATATTTACATTTGCCAGGACAACCAATAATAGGACTTACAAAAAAACGTCCATCTTTGAAATCCGCTAACATTAATAATTATCTTTTAGTAAGTTATTATCATTCCAAAGCTTCTCAAAGTAACTTATATAATAATCAAACCCCTGACTATTAATTGAGAATTCATATGATATTGTCTGCTGGCTAGATTGTCCATATAAATATGGGCCGACATAAATTTTATTATCAATTCTAAAATAAAAATCAAATGGTAATGTATCATAGTATTTTATTTTTACATTACCGTACTTTTTTAAATCAAAAACCCACTTATCAAGTTGTAAAATAGTATTTTTGATTTGTCCCACAACCTCTCCTTCATCTTTTTCTCGGTGTGTTAGTAAGCTTGAATTTGGATTAATAGTAATAATACGAATATTGATTCCGCTTTTGACTTTTGAAAGAACAAGATCAGTTTGAGTCTCTCTAAATCCTTTTAAACCAAATGCAATTATATCGATATTACACTTTGCAACATTTAACTGGTCATTACAACTCAAATTCATTTCAGCTCTTGTTCGATAAATTCCGCTTAATCCCCATTTTTCAATTATTTCTTTAATCTTATTCTGTTTAAATAAATATTTTGAAGACAGATAAACAACAATGGAACTAGCAATTATTGAAGTGCCAATACTAATTAATAATAAACCTATTGGCTTTTCGATGTTAACTAATATTGCAATTAAAACCAGTATAATTCCGGAAAAAAAAGTTATCAAATTAACGGCATTTGCATTAAGTTCTTCAATTTTTTTCATGTATTTAGTATTTGTATAAAATTTACACTAACTTATAACTAGTTTTTTAATTTAATTTTAAGGGTCGCTGAAATATTTATGGCTAACTAACCCTTTTTTTAGGCTTATTAATTACATTCTAAAATTAGAATTTAATTCCATCTAATCCAATACCTTCCCCTCTCAAATTGTTGAAGGTTAATTTGACTAAAGCTATTGTGACCATTATAGAAGTGAATGCTATAGCGTTATTTAGAAATTGAAATATTAAACTTCGTCATCTCCTTTTCCTTGAGTTTGTCCACTACTTTGATGTATGGTTTCATTGATTTGTAGTCGTAGTGGCCAGTCCATTCCATAATTACATGGGGAGGTATGCCCAGATAAAGTCCGTTTACAACGAATGTTCTCCTGCCACAATGGCAAGAGAGAAGTGCATACTTTGGATGTACCTCTTCTATCCTTTCGTTCTGCCTGAAGTACACAATCCTCTGAGGAGACTTAATTCCTGCCTTAAAACCCATCTCTTTTAATGCTTCATTCATCTTCTGATTGCTGACTACAGGCAGGGCAAGATTGTTCTTAAAACGCATCTTTTTGTACTTATTCAGGATGGCATGACTGATGTTGTTAAGTTCAATCTTAATCCCATCGGCTGTCTTTTGAGTCACTACCAAGATATGGTCAGGGAAGATGTCTGTTCTTCGTATTCTATAGGAGATATCACTTGCTATAGTGTAACGAACCTCTACAGAGCTACTTTATTAAAGAGACAGTGAGCTGTCTACATATTTTTTTATTTGTTCCCGAATGAATTTATTTTGATTGTCTGGTTCGACAAAAAACTCACTTCTAAATATTTCATCCATAGATTCAATTTTCAATAGCTGTTTTAACCCATTAATTCCTTTCTCGCTAAACACCAAATGACAAATAAAAGCCTGAATAATGTACTGTGGATTTGTCCTTTCATCCATGTAATAAAATTCCATTGGATTTGTAATGTTAGTATCAGGATGTTTTGCAATATACTCATTTAACCTTTTTAGATGCTCTTTATAAGATGTCCCCATTGAGCCTCCATAAAAAGTGGCAATACCCTCTTTTAGAGGAGTATTTGGATAAATAGGATTTAAATATATATGAATAAACTCATGCAAATAATTTTCATCAAGTCCCCAGCTATATATAGATTTTTCTTGCTCATATGCTAGTCCTCCAGGATATTCCGAGCGGGCCATGTAGAAGTTAAAATCAAATCCTTTAATTGCCTGAATTTCTCTGTTTGTCTTAGCAAAATAATAATCAATTTTTATCGGTCCTAGCCCCCATGCTTTTTCCAAATTTGTAATAGAGATAATTAGGCTCTGTGCATTAGTGAAGTTAAAAGTGTGGTATGAAGGATAATGAAAAGTTACATTTCTAATAGTTTTAGTTAGCCATTCTTTTGTTTCAATATTTTGATTTACTAAAAATTTACACCTGCCATTATCAATCTTTATGTAGTAGTTGGCAATAAAGTAAATAGTTGGGTTACTAAAAGAGTCTGTTGCTGCAAACAATACTTTAGCTTTCACCGTATCAGCTTTGGTATCTAAAGATATTAGGTACGGTTCCCCTAGCGTATAATTTGTTGTATTGCCAATCAAACCGATTGCTGTTTTATCAGGTAATCTAAATTTTTCCACATCTTCGTTATAAAAATATTTAGTATAGTCAACTTCATTATCCTCTTTGAAGTCTGTAATATATTTGTTGAAGAAGTTAATGGTCAATTTAGATTTTTCGGTTGTAGTATCTACACCAATGTTTATTCTAAGCTGTGCACTCATGTCTTTGAATAACAGCAATGAAAAAATTAAAACTAAATACTTTGGTTTCATTGATATAAATAGGTGTAGTTTAGCTGATTGTTGTTAAATTATTTGGTTTTCCAGTCCATCACAGACATTGCTTTAAAGTTATATGCTTTGTATCATTCAGCCTTTTCAATATACTAACATGTTTATTTCTTCTTTTTTAAATCTTTCAATAATTTTTTCTCGTCTCCTTCAAGCTTACGTTTCAACTTTTTAACATCTTCTGCTGGAGGCAGGTTTTCAGGAAATATACCTCTCTTTGTCAACATTTCTCTGACGGCAAGATTATTGTCAACATGCTCTTTTTCAATTGTTGATTGCCCTTTTAAGTCTTTATTTTGAACATTCAGACCAGTCATTTCAGCTGCTAGGTCTTTTGCTTTAATACTTATTGTAGGAAGAAAATCGGCAACAGGTCTGCTATCTGGCACGCCAAACTTGCGTTTTAGTGTATGGGTGTTTAGTCTGAATAATGCCTGATCCCCCTTGCTCCTTATAATAGCAAATCCTTGACTGTCTACTCCTCGTTCATAAAGTATTCCAGAAAGTTGTTTCTCTGTTTGGCTTAATTTCGCACGAGCTTTTACTCTTTCAAATTCTAAAATGCGAGCCTCAACCACTTCTGCTTTACGTGTTTGTATGGCGAAGTAATTTTGTGCAAATGCAATTTCTTCTTTTCGGCTATCTCCATTTTGAGCAATTAAGTAACATGCATATCTTGTTAAAAGAATGTCATCTATCTCTCTTTCAGCTCCTTTTGGCATTGGGATCGTTTTCCTGATGTCAGGAAAATGATAGTTATCTCTTTCTCCAGCATTATTGCACGCATCTTTAGCTTTCTGAATTACTTTTTCAAAATTCTCCCACTTACTATATCCTAATAATTCTTGTAATTCACGTGCACTCCAACACTCAATACCTTCAAATTCTGAAGCAGCAGCTTCAAATTGACTAAACAAGTTTTTAATTTCATCTGACTTCATCACCAATTCTTTTATGACTTAAAATTACTGAAATATTTCAAAGGTGCTATCTGAACTCTGGTGGAGTTGTCAAAATTATAGTTAATTATAAATCATATAAATGAGGGGGATTGCCTCGCTGCTTGAGGCGTTCCCCGGGTGGGGGAGCCTAAAAAAACAATAAAAGCCTCGGCCTTTGGCTGTATAAGCAAAAGAAAAGACCGCTTCTGAGCTCGCTCAAGCGGTCTTTATTTTTTGCTTTACCCCCTTGGGGTTGGCTTTTATTGTTTTTGGCGGTGAGGGGGGGATTCGAACCCCCGGAACCCTTACGAGTTCGGCAGTTTAGCAAACTGCTGGTTTCAGCCACTCACCCACCTCACCAAAACCCTGCGGGGTTGGCCGCAGGGAGTGCAAAGATACAAATTCTTTTGAATCTGCAAATATTCTGAGCAGTGTTCGTTACTGCTGGGCCTTACTTCTGTGGTTTGGCGATGTTCTCGCGCATTTCTGTGTCGGCCTGAATGTTGCGGAATTTATAGTAGTCCATAATGCCCATGTTGCCGGAGCGGAAGGCTTCTGCCATTGCAAGTGGAATCTGAGCTTCGGCTTCGATTACTTTGGCGCGGGCCTCCTGGGCTTTGGCTTTCATCTCTTGCTCAAGGGCTACAGCCATGGCGCGTTTCTCTTCTGCACGGGCCTGGGCGATGTTCTTGTCGGCATTTGCCTGATCCATCTGAAGGACGGCACCGATGTTTCTTCCGATGTCAATGTCGGCGATGTCAATTGAGAGAATCTCAAAGGCAGTACCGGCATCCAGACCCTTTTCAAGAACCACTCTTGAAATAGAGTCAGGGTTTTCCATAACTGATTTATGAGACTCTGCTGAGCCGATGCTAGAAACGATACCTTCGCCTACCCGGGCAAGAACTGTCTCTTCGCCAGCTCCTCCCACGAGTTGTTTGATGTTTGCTCTAACGGTAACGCGGGCTTTTGCTATGAGCTGGATACCGTCTTTTGCCACTGCTGTAACCGGAGGGGTGTTAATTACCTTAGGATTAACGGACATCTGAACGGCTTCGAATACGTCGCGGCCTGCTAGGTCAATGGCGGCTGCCATTTTGAAGTTGAGAGGGATGTTTGCTTTATCGGCCGATATAAGTGCGTTAACTACATTAGGAACATTTCCCTTTGCCAGGAAGTGTGCCTCCAGCTCGTTAGCGTCTAATTCAAGTCCGGCTTTGGTACCTGTGATCATAGCCATCACTATGGTTCCAGGAGGAACCTTTCTCCAGCGCATCAGGACTAATTGCAGAAGTGAAATTCTTACTCCTGAAATGAGTGCCTGAAACCACAGGGTGATTGGGAAGAACCACAGAAGGATTGTAAGTCCTACCAGGGATATACCTATCCACACCAAATAGATTGTAATTTCTGTCATGTTTATTAAGTTTTATTGAATTGATTTTCTTACAATTATCTTGCCATCATCTGTAGAGATCACCTCAATGGGAGATCCTGATGAAATTATTCCCTCCCTGGATACTACCTCAACATCCTCTCCTGAAATTCTTGCTTTGCCGGATGGTGCAAGTCTGCTGGTTGTTATCCCAACAGAGCCGGGAGTAATCCCCTTCTCTTCCGGATTAGTGTCAACCCTGGAGGAGATTTTCTCTTTAAGAGTTGCTCTCTTCCATGTTTTAGAGCGCAAAATAAGCCAGGTGGAGATTGATGTTGCAAGAATTATTGCGGCGAGTACAATTAGTCCGGTAGTTGTGTCGAACATTGTAAATCCCAGTACAGCTGCTCCGGCCAGCGCCAGAAGACCCAGTATACCTGCTACCCCAAAACCAGGAATAATAAGAACCTCAATTGCGAGGAGTATTAATCCTATTATTATCAGAGTAATTATTAGCGACATTTTATTTAGGTTTAATTATATCTTCAACAGTAACTCCGGTAGTTCCGGCTGTTATTAATGCTCTTTCAATATCTGATGCCTCTGTTTTATTGCTGAATGGGCCGATGTAATATTCGGTCTCTCCTGTAGCAGAAAGTCTCTTAGCAATATCTTTCTCTGTTAATGCTCTTATAGTAGCGAGCACAGATGCCGGCAACTCATCCGGATATCCGGAAATCTTGATTTGATATGTTGTGGTTTCAGAAATCTTCCCCTCTTCAAGTCTGGCGTTTTTTACATTAATGGATTTTCCGTTATCATATGCGACTATTATCGCATTTCTGAATCCTCTGCCTTTAACCTGTCCAAGAGCGGAAGATGCCTCTGCGTATCTGTTAAAATGTCCGGCTGTGTACAGCCATTTTCCTGTTGCCGTTTTGGTTTCAAATACCGGTGATATGCCTTTGAAAACCTTTTTATCAGCTTTATTAACCGCAACTGCCAGTTGTATTCTGTATGCAAGCCCGTTTTCTGGTGCCTCTTCATAAATTGTGCTCTGCTCTTCAATCCTGAAAGTATAGTCAGCAGGCTCCTCCGGAAAAAAGAGCTTAGAGACAACAATCTTTCCCGGGTTAGATTTTTCTATAATAAACTCATCATAAGAGGGAGTTTGTTTCTCTGCATCAGGAACGGGAATGGTCTCCCTCGGGATTAAAACACCTTTATTTAGAAACTCAATCTCCTTTTCCTGTACTGCTTTCCCGGCTATTCTGAGTTTGTCCCTCATTTCAGAGACATAGATCTCTCCGGAAGTGATCTCTCGCTCAAGTGAGCTTCTGTCTTCAGTATTTGACAGAAGAGAGAAACGGCTCCTCAGGAGATCTAAATTTTTAATAGTGGAGTCAATTTGCATCTGAATCTTTCTCACCTCTCTGACCAAAGAGGGGTAGTCTCCAGAATCCGGAACATTTTCCGGCTCTCTCTCTTCCTGAATCTCTTTATTGTCCTGCGGAAGCAGTAAAGAGATTTTTAAAGCCTCCTGAGGATCTTCAATGGCCGCCTTAACCGGGTTTACTTCAAAGGCAAGTCTGTATATTCTAACGCTGTCAGAAGAGAAGATACTTCTATTTGATACCAGATAGGAGTGAGACCTCTCTGTGTCATTTATAAACAGATAGTCATCGGCAGGGGAAGAATAGGGAAAGCCGAGGTTTTGAGGGACTCCCCATTCGCCTGTTACTTCGTCCAGCTGGCATACATAAAGGTCAAAACCACCCATACCATATTGTCCGTTTGAGGCAAAATAGAGCTCTTTTCCATCTGCTGATATAACTGGAAGAATCTCATCTCCGGCAGAGTTGATAAGATTTCCAAGTGGTTCAGGGGCGTGCCACAAAGTGTCGTTTATCTTTGTTGACTTATATAAATCCAGGTGTCCCTCTTTATGTAAAGCCGAGAAATATATTGTGCTTTCAGAGTCATTTGTATAAACAAAATTCAGAGGAGTCTTTCCATTATTTGATGAACCTAAAATTGAGGGCAGCGGTGCCCAGAAGTGGTCACCCTGGTCAGGAATAAAGAGTATAAAATCCTTTTTGGATACATCATGGTGTCCCTGATAAACAGGCTTTGCCGCATACTCAAGCATTCCGGCCCCGTTTTCGCTTCTGGCAATCTGAATTGTTAAAGTGTTGATGAAATTCGGATCATTTGTGCTGTTAAGGAGGGTTTTGTAAATCTTTGAGGCCTCCTCAAAATTGTAACTCCTTCTTAGCTTCTCAGCTCTCTCGTATTCTGGGTTGGTTGTCTGTCCCTGTAAGCATGTATAGCTACTTGCCAGCATGCAGATGGTAAGCAGGAAGTGAGACTTATTCATAGTGAATCAATAAATAGTGAACAACAAAATTACGAAATTCTTCATATATTGTGAAAAAATACTACTTTTGTAGGCTAATTTTAGAAGGATTATATTAAATTAAAAACAGATATTCCATGCAAAGTAAAGGTGCCATTAAATTAGTGGCAATTTTGATCGCCCTGGCTTGTATTTATCAGCTGTCATTTACATGGGCAACACGGAACCAGGAAAAAAAGGCAAAAGTCTATGCAGTGGCTGCCGTAGAGGCAGAGAGGGTTTCTCCTGCATTTGCTCTGGTTTCTGAATTGGAGAAGCCATTTTACCTGGATTCACTTCGTCTTGCAAAAGAGAGGTTCTACCTGGACTCAATCACTGCAGAGAAGGTCTTCCTCGGCTTTACTTACAAACAGATAAAGGAGAAGGAGATTAACCTGGGTCTTGACTTGAGAGGTGGTATGAATGTTATGCTTGAGGTAAAAGTTTACGATCTTGTAAACGCTCTTTCCAATTACAACAACAACCCTCTTTTTGTTCAGGCAATGGGGCAGGCACAGGCAAATATGGCCAGTTCCCGTACTGATTTCATAACTCTTTTTGCAGAGGAGTGGGATAAGGTTGCTCCCGGTCAGAGATTATCTCAGATATTTGGAACATATGAGATGAGAGACAGAATTAAGCCTGAGACTTCAAACTCAGATGTAATTACTGTTATCAGGGAGGAGGCAGAGAGTGCTATTTCTAACTCTTTTAATGTTCTTAGAAATCGTATTGACAGATTTGGCGTAACTCAGCCAAACATTCAGAAACTTGGAAATTCAGGAAGGATTCTTGTTGAGTTGCCTGGTGTAAAGGACCCTGAGCGTGTAAGAAAACTTCTTCAGGGAACTGCATCACTTGAGTTCTGGGAAACTTACGAAAATAAGGAGATTTATCAGTACCTCGCAGAGGCTGATAACTCTATAAAAAATATGCTTGCAGATGTAGAGGCAGTAACTCCGGTTCAGGAGGACACTACTGCTGTTGCAGCAGAGGTCAGTGATTCAGCCAAAGTTGCTCAGGAGCTTATTGCAGGGATAACTACTGATTCTCTTTCAATGGATGAGGCTGCGGTTGCAAAACAAAATCCGCTCTTCTTCCTTTTGAATCCAAATGTGTCACAAGGACAGCTTCTTCCGGGAGCTTGTATTGGCCGTGCGCACTACAGGGATACTGCAAAAATAGGTACCTGGCTTAGGTTACCTCAAATACAGGCAATCTTCCCAGCAGATTTGAGACCAATGTGGTCTGTGAAGCCTATTGATGCTTCAAATACGATCTTTGAACTGGTTGCAATCAAGGCAAACACCAGAGACGGAAGGGCTCCTCTTGACGGAGGCGTGGTAACAGACGCCCGCCGCTCATTCGGCAATAACAGTGCCGTACCGGAAGTCAGCATGGCTATGAATGCAGAGGGTGCAAGAATATGGGCAACTATGACTGCTAACAACATTGGCCGTCAGATTGCGATTGTTCTTGATGGAATGGTTTACTCTTATCCGGTTGTAAACGGAGAGATACCTGGTGGACAGTCGAGCATAAGCGGACACTTTACCATAGAGGAGGCAGATGACCTTGCAAATGTTTTAAAATCAGGTAAACTTCCTGCTCCGGCAAAGATTGTACAGGATACAGTTGTTGGACCATCACTGGGTAGCGAATCTATTAATGCCGGTCTAATTTCATTTGTGATAGCCTTTTTACTTGTGCTTGTCTATATGATTCTCTTCTATAACGGAGCGGGTCTGGTTGCAAACATTGCACTTTTATCAAACGTTCTGTTCCTGTTTGGGGCCTTAACTTCATTCGGGGCAGTTCTGACACTTCCGGGTATAGCAGGTATCGTGCTAACCCTGGGTATGGCAGTGGATGCAAACGTTATTATATATGAGCGTATAAAAGAGGAGCTGAGGGCCGGAAAGGGTCTCGGTTTAGCTATTACTGATGGTTATAAAAATGCATACTCTGCGATTATTGACGGTAACCTGACAACAATTATTACAGGTATAGTGCTTGCAGTGTTTGGTTCCGGTCCGGTTCAGGGTTTTGCAACAACATTGGTAATAGGTATTATAACTTCTCTAATAACTTCAATATTTGTTTCCAGACTAATTTTTGACTGGAGACTTAAGAGGAAGAAGAATATCACATTTGATAACAAGTACACAAGGAATTTCCTTCAGAATACAACATTTGATTTTGTTGCCATGAGGAAATATGCGTACATATTCTCAATATCTGTTACTGTAATTGGTTTAGCATTTATCTTCACAAAGGGCTTTAGCTACGGGGTGGATTTTACAGGTGGTCGTACATATGTTGTAAGATTTGACCAGGAGGTTTCTACAGAAAATGTGAGATCAGCTGTCCTTGCTGAGTTTGAGGAGGGTATAGAGGTTAAACAGTTTGGTGGAGCAAACCAAATGAAGGTAACCACCAAATATATGATTGACAGTGATGATGCTGAGACTGATAAAATAGTTGACGGTAAATTGTACAATGCATTAAATGTGCTCTATGCAAACGGAATTACCTACGAAGAGTTCACCTCAACAACAGACAATCCAAATGGTATTATTCAGTCAGAGAAGGTAGGTCCTACCATTGCAGATGATATAAAGAGAGATGCTGTTATTGCAATTGTCTTTGCACTCTTTGCAATCTTCCTGTATATTGCTGCCAGATTCCGTAACTGGAGCTGGGGAACCGGTGGTGTTGTAGCTTTATTGCACGACGCAATTTTCACAATGAGCTTCTTCTCAATATTTACAGGTATCCTTCCATTCAGTCTTGATGTTGACCAGACATTTATTGCTGCAATACTTACAATTATTGGTTACTCTATCAATGATACTGTGGTTATATTTGACAGAATCCGCGAGTACAAAACTCTATATCCAAAAAGAGATCTTAAGTCAAATATAAATGAGGCGCTTAATAGCACTTTAGCAAGAACAATTAATACGGGAGGAACCACCCTGGTTGTTATGCTGGCTATTGCAATATTTGGCGGAGAGGTAATCAGAGGATTCTCTGTTGCTCTTATCATAGGTATTGTTATCGGTACTTACTCATCAATTTTTGTGGGTACTCCAATTGTTTACGATATCGTGAGCAAGAGAGAGGAGAAAGCAAAGGCAAAAGAGTTAAGGAAATAGTATTCTTACATAATATTTTAAGCCGGCAGGAGAGACCCTGCCGGCTTATTTTTTGTTAATTATTTATTTGGTTTTACACCATTTTATTACAAACTTTGTACAATTCATTAAACATTTATAACAAAATCAGCAATATTATGGAACTTCCATTTGCAGAATCCTACAAGATAAAGATGGTTGAAACCATCAGAAAAAGTTCAAGAGCGGAGAGAGAGGAGTGGATGAGGGATGCTAATTACAATCTTTTTAATCTTAAAAGTGACTATGTCTTTATAGATCTGCTTACTGACTCTGGTACAGGGGCAATGAGCGATAAACAGTGGTCTGCAATGATGGAGGGTGATGAAAGTTATGCAGGGGCTCGTTCATATTTTAATTTAAAGGAGAGTATTAACGCTATTACCGGTTTTCCGTACTTCCTCCCTACTCACCAGGGAAGAGCGGCTGAAAATGTCCTTTTCTCATCAATAATTAAGGCTGATGATATTCTTCCCGGGAATTCACACTTTGATACAACAAAGGGCCACATTGAGTTTAGAAAGGCCCATGCTATTGATTGCACAATTGATCAGGCAAAAGATACAACACTGGAGATCCCGTTTAAGGGCAATATGGATTTGAATAAGCTTGAAGAGGTTCTTAAAAAGTATCCAAAAGAAAAAATACCATGTATTGTCTTAACAATTACTAACAATACAGCGGGAGGTCAGCCTGTCTCTATGGAGAATATTAAAGGGACAGCTGCTTTGGCAAAGAAATATGGGGTTAAACTGTTGTTTGACTCTGCCCGGTTTGCAGAGAATGCATATTTTATTAAAACTCGTGAAAGAGGATACCAGGACAAAAGTATAAAAGAGATCTGCAATGAGATGTTCAGTTATGCAGACTTTATGACAATGTCATCAAAAAAGGATGCAATTGTTAACATGGGTGGTTTCGTAGCCTTCAGGTCAGAGGAGGATTGGAAAGCTTGTCAGATGTATACAATAATGTATGAGGGATTCATAACATATGGAGGAATGTCCGGCAGAGATATGAATGCCCTTGCTCAGGGTTTAAAGGAGGGGACAGATTTTGAGTATCTGGAGACAAGAATTAAACAGGTTGAGTACCTGGGGAAGAAGCTTGATGAATATGGGATTCCATATCAAAGACCAGCAGGTGGTCATGCTATTTTTGTGGATGCAAAAAGAGTTCTCACTAATGTTCCAAAGGAGGAGTTTATTGCGCAGACATTAGGTATTGAACTCTATCTGGAAGCAGGTATAAGAGGAGTTGAGATAGGAGCTTTGCTTGCAGACAGAGATCCTGAGACTCGTCAAAACAGATACCCTGAACTGGAGTTGCTTAGACTTGCAATTCCAAGAAGAGTATACACTAATAATCATATGGATTATATTGCCGCTGCCCTTAAAAATGTTTTTGATCGTCGTGAAAACATAACAAGAGGTTACTTAATCAAGAAGGAGCTTCCTATAATGAGGCATTTTACCATAGAACTTGAGCCGGCAAAATAGCTTATTGCTGAATTTGCCTACTCTCTCTCTTTACAACTAAGTGAAGAGATATGCTTGCTGCAATAAAGTAAAAACCGGCCAGTAACCAAAGTGTAATATATTCAAATCTTACCTGTGAAAGCGTCGCCCCAGCAGAGTTGATTTTTATGTATCCCTGTACTCCGTGAGTAGATGGGAAGAGGTATGATATCAATCTCCAAACCTCAGGCATGTTCTGTCTGGGCCATGAAAAGCCCGAGAGAAAGAGCAGGATTAGTGTGAAAAAGAGGAATGCTATAAGGCCAGTCTCCCTGTTCTTTACAAATACCGAGACAGTCATTGAGAAGAAGATCGCAGCCAGCAGGAAGGGTATCATAAAGCTGAATAGCGTTCCAATCTCACCTATATGCGGGAGGTTAAAGAATTTGGGGATAAATCCTACTATGTATGCTGTAATTGGAATGTAAAGCAGAAAGTATGCAATTGCCTTTCCAATAACAACCCTGTAGATTCCCCTGCCGTGAAGGTGTTCAGGAATACTTGAATGGGTTCTGCTCTCTTCCCTCGCTGTACCTGCCAGCATTCCAATCCCAAAAAACAGGGTCTGGTGAATGATGAGAATGAGCAAAGCAGGGAGCAGAAAACTTGCGAATCCCCCTCCCGGATTGTAAAATCCCACATCATTTCCCGGAATGGCCTCAACAAGCTGTTCGGCCTGCTCTCCCCCAATTCCTGCCGCATTATAGCGTTTAATCTGAATTGAGCGAAGCTGGTCAAGCATTGTGTAGTTTGTTGCCATCATAAGCCCTTTGTAGTAAAGGAAACTGCTCATATCATTGTAGATTGAGATGGTCGCCTGCTCCATACGGGCCAGCTTCAGGTGGTAATCTGATGGTATGTAAACAATGCCGTGCACCTCTCCATCTGTAAAGAGTGCCTTTGCCTCCTCAAGGCTGAGACATCTGTTGCTGATTTTCACCTCCTGAGCTGCATTGAATTTCCTGAGAAACTCCCTGCTCTCCGGTGAATGTGAATGGTCAACCACAGCAACTGGGATTTCATAAAGTGCTTCGTTTTTGTAAATCCCGTTGTATAGAATTGGATAGGCAATCCCTGCCACAAAAAAGATGAGCATTACCCCGCGGTCCCTGAAAATGTGCCTGAGCTCATTTGTGGCAACCCACCAGAGGTCCCTGAGTCCAACACTCAAATATGTTAAAAATCCGGTTACTTTTTTCATCTCTATTTAATGGGATAATTCTGGTTTATGAGTGCATTCTTAAGTCGTTTTGAAATGATGAGGGGCAGTGCAAGGAATATAAACATGGCCGCAACGCTCAGCGCCGAGTTTACAAATGGTGCACCAAGAAGTGCCTCGTTTACATAGATGTGGAAGTAGTGCCTTATTGGAAAGAGCACGCTTGCACCCTGCGTCAGCGGTGGCATTGCCTCTATCGGGAAGGTAAAGCCTGCGTAGGTAAATGAAAGAATTCCGTAAAGAGCTGCAAAGCTGATTGCATCCCGCAGAACGGGGAAGAGCCCAATCATGAGGATTCCGATTGCCTGATGCGCAAGAACAAAGAGAACCGTTGAGGCAGAGAACCTAAGTAGTGACCCTTGCATTGGGAATCCTGCAAATTTGTAGAGTAGCACATTTCCCGCAATACCAAGGATTATGAACATCACTGAATAGGGGAGAAGTTTGCCTGTAAGAGCTACAGCCAGCGAACCCCCGGATTCGCTCATCCACTCACGGGAGCTTTTTGTCTTGAGTTCAACACCAATGCAATATACAGTCATTAGCAGAATAACAAGCTGCAGCACTCCCGGCATAAGGACGGTTATAAGATAAACTCCGTAGTTTGCCCATGGGTTTCCTATCTGATGGGTGTCAATTAATATGGGCTGAATCTTTCCCATAATTGCCTCATCGTTCATCCCCTTTGCCCTCAGTACCTCCCGCTGATATGCAGATGAGGCAAGTGTGCTCATTGTGAGCATATCCTTGTAGCTGAGAGTACCTGCAATGAGGTATGCGTTGTTTACATAGAAGGAGATCTCCGGCCGCTTTCCGGAGAGCAGATTACCGTAAAACCCGGCAGGGATATCTATGAATCCGTAAATCTCTCCCCTCTGCATAAGATCCCTTGCCTCTGCAAAGTTTGCACAGCCGGTAACTACCTCGGTCATGGGTGTTGAGTTAAGCTCTCTTGCAAGCCTTCTGGATATTGCAGAGTTGTCTCTGTCTACCACAGCCACGGGGAGCCGTTCCGGAAGACCCTCGTTAATGAGAGTCAGAAAGAAGAGATAGCCAAAGGCAACAACAAATACCGTCGAGAAGAGGTAGATGGGTCTGCCAAACATCATCCTCAACTCTCTTTTAAGAACATTTCCGATTTTAGTCAGAATCATCTTCAGTTAGCTTCAGTTTTAATTATCACGCTCATTCCGGGGCGCATTCCCTTAATTGCATTGAGAGGTACAGCCTTAACCTCAAAGCTCTTTGCATCAAACCCGCCGCTCACCTTGGTAGACCTCCATGTTGCATAGGATGCCATTGCCTTCATGTAGGTAACCTTTGCCTCAAACTCCTCTTCGCCCAGAGCCGGAATCCTCACCTTTACAACAGTGCCGGTGGTCATGCCTCTGAGCAGATCTTCACGAACACTGAATGTGAACCACATATTGGAAAGGTCTGTAATACTCATAACAGGTGCGCCTGTACCCACAAGGTCACCCTCCTCCGGAAAGATCTCGCTAACCTCGCCCGAAGCCGGAGCAATTAAGCAAGTTTCGTCAAGGTAGGATTCGACCTCCCTCACAGCTCCGTTTGCCCTGCTGACAAGAGCCAGTGCAGCTTCGCGGTCCTCCTTCTCGGCTCCGTTCATTGCCATCTCGTACTGAGATTTTGCCGCCTTTGCAGTTGCCACAGCCGCTCTGTGCTGAGCCTCGGCCTCGTCACGCTTCTGAGCAGGGATCACTCCTTTGTCAAAGAGTCTCTGCACCCTTTCGTAGGATTTGGAGGCGATATCGGCCCCAACCTCTGCCTTTTGCCATAGCTCAAATGCTCCCATTATCTGCTCCGGCCTGGCACCCTTGATTGCCTTGCGGTTCTGTGCCTGTGCCGCATCTCTTGCAGCTTTGGCCTGGTCCAGCTTTGCATTGAGTTCAGGGCTAAAGATGAGTGCCAGGGTGTCGCCCTTCTCTACAGAAGAGCCCTCTTCTGCAAGAATCTCACTGATTCTTCCGGGGATCTTTCCCGAAACTCGGTACTCTTTTGCCTCAACCTCTCCCTGAATAATAAGGGGTTCGGGCTTTGCCGCGTAGAGGCCAATAAGTGATACAATTACAATTACGCCAAGCAATCCTGCAAGCCCGGCCAAAAGGTTGTTCCTGTTTTTTCTGGTTTCCATATATTAATTTTGATTTTTCTGTGATATACCAAGTGCCTCTTTCAGATATGACCTGCACATCATAATGTCAATCTGTGCATCAATCTCTTCTGATTTTGCCAGCAGCCAGCCGTTGTGTGCCTCCAGCAGATCTGTGCTTCCGGCAACACCTGCCTCAAATGCCTCCCTTGCAAAACGGAGGTTCTCCCCGGCCTTATCCACAGAGGATTCGGCAATAGCGAGCCTTTTAACAGATTCGGCCATCCTGAACTTTGCCTGATTAATCTGAAGGCCGATTTTCTCTTTCGCCTCCTCTCTCTGCAGCTGAATTATCTTATGCTGACTCTGTGCCGCCTTTAGCGTATGGATCTTCTCCCCAAAGTGAAAAAGCGGAATGTTTATCCCTACTCCGAATGAGTACATTCCCCCGAAGGTATAGCTTACACCGTTGTTGAAGTTGGGGTTTGAAATGATGTAGTTTCCGTTGAGAATCACATTGGGAAGGAACCTTGACTCCATAATCTTTATGTTTGATTTGGCTATCTTCTCTGCCTCGCCCAGAGCCTTTATCTCTGCACGGTTTTCGATAAACTGCTCCGTTGTGCCTTCTGCTGCCGGTGTTATGGCAGTGGCTACAGGCTTGTCAGGGAATATATATTCTGCGGCAGGGTCCAGACCGCAAATCTGAAGCAGGGCCATCTTTGAAAGAGCAAGCCCGTTCTCTGCTCTTGCCTGCATCATCTTTGCCTCATTAAGCTTCACATTCACCTTAAGGATATCCCCCTTTGTGGCTACCCCCTCGTCTGCCATAATTGAAACATTCTTTACGATTGACTCTATCAGCCTAAGGTATTCTGAGGCGAGTGAAGCCTTGGAGTATAGGGATACAACTCTCCAGTATGCCTCGTCTGTCTTCTGTAAAAGATCCTCTTCTGCCTTTTCTGACTGTATACCTGCAAGCCTTTCGCTGCTTTTTGCAATCTTGTAGAGCTCACGGATTTTCCCTCCCAGGTATACCGGCTGAACAAATCCGGCAATGCCCGCAAAGATGTTTCTGGACTCCATCTCCATTGCCTCTTTTGGAAGCAGAGCGTAGTCTTTCCACTGAATTTTCTCCGGATTTACCTTTGGATCAAATGGCTTCCCGTCTGAATCGAGCGGTGCGTAAACACCCGGAGCAACCTGTGCCCATTTGTTGTTAATCTGATCCTGACGGAAACCGAACGAGCCGTCAGCCATTTTGGTACCAACAGGGAGCAGTGCATCCTCTCCCAGGAGCGAGATGTTTTTCTGATTGTGCAGATAGGTTCCGTTAAAGGAGAACCTTGGGAGAAATTGTGTGAAGGCCGCCTTGCGCATCTCTGAGGCGATTATCTCCTTCTCTTTGCCACTCTGCAAAGATCTGTTGTTCTCCAGTGCAAGTCTCCTGCAGTCGTTAAGTGTGAGTGCACTTTGTCCCGCCAAAGGGAACAGGGTCAAAATGCATAACAGAGATAGAACTAATTGTTTCATTTATAAATCTTTGATATTTGTTGTATGTTTAATAGTTGAATATGCAACTAAAATGATAGAAGGAGAGTAACTTTTATTTATAAATTTCAGATAGCTAGATAATGTTGTTAAGAAGTTTGACAATAACTTCTTTGGCATCAATTAATTCTTTAGAGGATATTCCAGAAACTGCTTGATCAAATGACTCTTTTACAATTTTCATAGCATGGTTCTCCATCTCTCTTCCCTTATCAGTAAGGTGGATTTTGTTAATTCTTCTGTCTGCAGGGTCAGAGTGTCTTTCCACAAGACGATTTTTTGAGAGAGTATCCAGTAATCGGGTGATGCTGGTTTTGTCTTTAGAAGTTTGATCGCTTAGTGATTGCTGAGTTTGACCGTCTTTGTTCCAGAGACACATAAGAACCAGCCACTGCTCTGTTGTGATTGCAAGGCCTGCAGTACGAAACTTCCTGTTAAGATGTCGGTTCAGAGAAGCAGAAAGCTGTCCGCTTAACACAGACAGTAGTTCATTAGTCTTAACAAAATCTATTAGTTGCATATACAATGGTTGTTTGTTCAACGGCCCAAAAGTATACACTTTTTTCTAAACAGATATAATTATTTCTGTTTTTTTTGTCTTGGGGATTTTGTCAATTTTGAAGGCTTTGACTGACTGCTTTTTCCTTTTATAACAATTTTTGAATCTGCGTTACTAGCATCAGATTCCCAAACAAGAGAAAAATCAAGTTGTTTCTGCTCAAGGTTTGCCTTTTCTACTTTAATTTTGACTGCATCTCCCAAAATAAAGCGCTTTCCGCTTCTTTTTGCGTAAAGAGACATTGACTCTTCCATAAATTGAAGGTAGTCCTCTTTTATATCTCTCAGAGCAACAAGCCCCTCTACTTTTGTCTCGTCAATTTCAACAAACATCCCCCATTCAGTAATTCCGGATATGCTTCCTCCAAATGTCATCCCAACCTTGTCCTGCATAAACTCAACCATCTTATATTTTATGCTGGCTCTCTCTGCGTCTGTTGCAAGTTGTTCTCTTTCGCTTGAGTATTTGCAGCGCTCTTCAAAATATTGTTTATCCTGAGATTTTCCTTTATCAAGGTATAGTGCAAGGAGTCTGTGAACCATCATATCAGGATATCTTCTGATAGGAGATGTGAAGTGTGTATAATAGTCAAAAGCAAGACCGTAATGACCCATATTATCCGTTGAATATCTTGCCCTGGCCATGGATCGTAATGCCATAATCTCAATAGCTCCTGCTTCAGGTTTTTCCTTAACAGATGTAAGCAATTTATTAAGTTCTGACGATAATTCGCGGGCATTTTTGGTTGGGCTCATCTCGTAACCAAAATGTTTCACGAATGTACGAAAAAGCGTTATCTTCTCCATGTTAGGCTCTTCGTGGATTCTGTATACAAAAGTCTTTGCCTGTTTCCCTTTTGCCCCAATGAAGTATGCAACCTCTCTGTTTGCAAGAAGCATAAACTCTTCAATAAGCCAGTTAGAGTCCATTGATATCTTCTGGTACACTCTTACGGGCTTTCCATTGCTGTCAACTTCAACTTTCATTTCCGGTCTTTCAAAGCTTATTGCACCGGAGCGGAACCTCTCCTCTCTCAGGAGATATGCAAGAGAGTGAAGTTTAAGCATCTCATCTTTCAAAGGTCCTGTCTTTGTCTCAATAATTTGTTGAGCCTCTTCGTAGCTGAATCTGTAATCGGATTCAATAATGGTTCTACCAAACCACCTGTTGGCAACTTTCCCTTTTTCTGTTATTTCAAAAACTGCAGAGAAGCATAGTTTCTCTTCATTTGGTCTTAATGAGCAAAGTTTGTTAGAAAGCTTTTCTGGTAACATTGGAACTGTTCTGTCCACAAGGTAAACAGATGTTGCCCTCTCGAGAGCCTCTTTGTCAACAAGAGATCCGGGTCTTACATAATGTGTGACATCTGCAATGTGTACTCCTACTTCCCAGTTTCCCTCCGGAAGCTTTCTGATTGAGAGTGCGTCATCAAAATCTTTGGCATCAGCCGGGTCAATAGTAAAGGTAGTTACTCCTCTGAAATCTTTTCTGGCTTTAATCTCTTTCTGGTCAATCCTGTCATCAATTTTATCGGCCTCTTTTTCTACAGAGGGGTCAAATTTAAAAGGCAGACCATATTCTGTGAGAATTGCGTGCATCTCAGTGTTGTTCTCTCCGGGAACACCCAGTACATCAATAATATGCCCAATTGGTTCATCTGAGCTTCTTGGCCACTCATCAACCATTACTGCGACTTTTTTACCGTGCTGGTCTGAACTGTATCCCCCTTTAAGGATTCTGATATCGTGAGGCATAAATTTGTTTTCGCAAATTACCCAGGCCTCTTCTCCAACTATCTGTAATATTCCAATAAACGGCCTTTTTGTTCTTTCAATTATCTCAGTAATCTCTCCCTCTTTCCTTCTGGTGCCGCTTTTCTTTGTTACAATTGATACTCTGACGATATCTCCATGCAAAGCTCCTCGCATTCTTGAAGCCGGAATAAATACATCATCTTCAATACCATCACGGATGATAAATGCATACCCCTCCCGGGTCATGCTTACTTTGCCAGTGGTCTCTTCCCTTCTGCCACGACTTTTATCTCCGCGAGGCTGGCGAGATGAATTTTTCTTTTTATGCATAATTTGTAATTTTGCCCGATTTTTGCAGTATGATACTGCTTCAGTGATTTGACAACAAAATTAATCAATAAAATGAATAAGAAGGTACTTTTGATGATTCTTGACGGTTGGGGAGAGGGGAAGCGAGACAATACGAATGTAATTTACACCCAGGGTGAACCAAATATTGATAAACTCAGAGCCAAATATCCAACCTCATTTTTATCAGCCAGCGGAGAGGATGTCGGTCTTCCTGAAGGTCAAATGGGTAACTCTGAAGTAGGTCACCTGAATATTGGTGCCGGCAGAGTTGTTTACCAGGATCTGGTAAAGATAAATAAAGCTTGCAGAGAGGGTAAGCTACTTGATAACTCGCAGATCAAAGCTGCTTATGATTATGTAAAGAGCTCCGGAAAATCTCTTCACTTTATGGGGCTAATGAGTGATGGCGGGGTACACAGCTCAATGGAGCATCTTTTTGCATTTCTTACTTTAGCTAAAGAGCAAGGTATAGAGAGTATTTTTGTTCACGCATTTATGGATGGAAGAGATACTGATCCTAAGAGCGGTAAGGGATACATTGAACAACTTCAGAACCACCTTGTAAAAACCGGAGGTAAGATAGCCTCAATAGTTGGAAGGTACTACGCAATGGACAGAGACAAAAGGTGGGAGAGGGTAAAACTTGCCTACGACTTGCTGGTTAGAGGAGAGGGGGAGCCATTCACGGATGGGGTAGCAGCAATGCAGATGAGATATGACAGTGATATTACAGATGAGTTTATAACTCCGCTGGTTGCTGTTGATGTAAATGGAAATCCCGTAGGAACAATCAAAGAGGGTGATGCTGTAATTTTCTTTAATTTCAGAAATGACAGGGCAAGAGAGATTACTCAAGTCCTCACGCAGTCAGATATGCCTGAGCTTGATATGAAGGTTTTACCTCTTTACTATTGTACTCTTACTCCTTATGATGATAAATTTAAGGGTCTTCACATACTTTATGATAAGGAGAATGTTCAGAGAACACTGGGCGAGGTTGTCTCAAGGGCAGGTAAGAGCCAGCTCAGGATTGCCGAGACAGAAAAGTATGCACATGTTACATTTTTCTTCTCCGGAGGCAGGGAGGCAACTTTTGAGAATGAGAACAGGATACTGATAAGCTCTCCAAAAGTTCCCACATATGACCTAAAACCAGAGATGAGTGCTTTTGAAATAAAAGATGCACTTGTAAAGGAGCTGGAAAAGGGGACAAATGACCTGATAATACTAAACTTTGCCAATGGGGATATGGTAGGTCATACAGGAGTTTATGATGCTATAAGAAAAGCAGTGGAGACAGTAGATAAGTGTGCCGGCGAGGTTGTTGAGGTTGCAAAGGCAAATGGATACTCAGTCTTGGTAACTGCAGATCACGGAAACGCAGATAATGCGGTTAATCCGGATGGCTCTCCAAATACAGCCCACTCGCTTAATCCTGTACCATTTATAGTTGTTGATGATGATATTAAGCAAGTTGAAAATGGTATTCTTGCAGATATTGCTCCAACAATTCTAAAAATGATGGGAGTGGAGACACCTCCTGAAATGACCGGCAGGTCTTTGGTATAGAAAAAATCGATAATCCATAGGCTATAATTTACGGGGCCGGCGAAAAATCGTCGGCCCTAATTTTCTATCTTTATGGCTCAAAAAAATAACTCTGAAAAATTCTGGAAATGCCCTTTGTTCATCTTCACGTTCATACTCAGTATTCTATTCTGGATGGTGCTGCATCTATAAAAAACCTCTTTAAAAAAGCAGCTCAGGACAACCAGATTGCACTAGCTATTACAGATCACGGAAATATGTTTGGGGTAAAGGAGTTTCTGGATACTGCAGATAAAACCTCATCTGTAAAACCCATTGTTGGAAGTGAGTTTTATGTCTCTAAAGGGAGCCGGTTTGACAAAAGGGGCAGAGAGGATCAAAGCAGCTATCATCTTGTACTCCTTGCAAAGAACCTGCAGGGCTACAAAAACCTGATTAAACTCTCTTCATACGCATTTATTGAGGGCACTTATTATAAACCAAGAATTGACAGAGAGCTTATTGAGAAGTATCATGAGAACCTCATCTGTACCTCAGCTTGTCTTGCCGGAGAGGTCTCAAGGGCTATAATGGCAGGAAATATTGAAGAAGCAGAGAACACTGTCAAGTGGTATAAAAATCTGTTTGGAGAAGATTATTATCTGGAGCTTCAGAGGCATCAGACAGATGTTGAGGGTGCTGATAAATCCACTTTTGAACTTCAGGAGCGTGTAAACAAAGTTATCCTTCAGCTTGCTGAAAAGCTTAAGGTTAAAGTTGTTGCAACTAATGATGTCCATTTTGTTGCTCAGGAGGACAGAGAGGCCCATGACAGGCTTATTTGTCTTACAACAAATTCAGATTACTCAAGTCCGGACCGTCTCAGGTATACTAAACAGGAGTATCTTAAATCACAGGAGGAGATGGAGGCAATTTTTGCCGATGTCCCTCAAGCTCTGGAGAGTACAGTAGAGATAGCAAATAAAGTAGAGAGGTTTAAAATAGATTCAGACCCTATTATGCCTCACTTTCCAATACCGGATACTTTTTCAGATTCTGACGAATATCTCAGGCATTTAACCTATGAAGGTGCAAAAATAAGATATGGAGAGCTTGGACCTGAGCATACAGAGAGGATAGATTTTGAACTTGGGACCATAAAAAAAATGGGATATCCAGACTATTTTCTTATAGTTCAGGATTTTATTGCAGCAGCAAGAGATATGAGTGTTTGGGTGGGGCCCGGTAGGGGTTCTGCGGCAGGTTCGGTTGTGGCTTACTGCTTGAAAATTACAGATATAGACCCTCTGAAGTATGATCTCCTCTTTGAGCGTTTCCTCAATCCGGACAGGATATCAATGCCGGATATTGATATCGATTTTGATGATGACGGACGCTCAAAGGTTCTTAAATATGTTGAGGATAAATACGGGAAGGATCATGTCTCACATGTTATAACTTTTGGTACAATGGCAGCCAAAAGTGCTATTAGGGATATTGCCAGAATTCAGAATCTGCCTCTCTCTGAGTCAGACAGGCTTGCTAAACTTGTTCCCAATAAGTTCCCCGCAGACAGTTCGGGAAAGGCTCCTGAAGTTAATCTGGAAAATTGCAGAAGGCTTGTTCCTGAAATTAAGGAGGCATTTGAATCTGCGGATCCTCTGGTAAGGGATACTATGGAATTTGCAGGTAAGCTGGAGGGTAATGTAAGGAATACGGGAGTACACGCCTGCGCAATTATAATAGGGAGAGATGATTTAAGAGAATTTATTCCGATTGGTATTGCAAAAGATAAAGATACCGGAGAGGATATCTGGGTTTCGCAATATGATGGTTCTCAGATTGAGAAGGTTGGAATGCTCAAGATGGACTTTCTAGGTTTAAAAACCCTCTCTATCCTGAAGGAGGCTGTAGAAAACATAAGAAAATCCAGAGGGGTTGTGGTTGACATCAACTCAATCCCTATTGATGACAAGGAGACATTTGAGCTGTTCAGCAGGGGAGATAGTATTGCAACTTTTCAGTTTGAGAGTGACGGAATGAGGAAATGGCTGAGAGAGCTAAAGCCTACAAGATTTGAGGATCTTATAGCAATGAATGCTTTATACAGACCAGGTCCTATGGACTACATCCCGGATTTTGTTGACAGAAAGAGGGGGCTGAAGCAGATTGAGTATGACCTGCCGGAGATGAAGGAGATACTTGAGGATACATACGGAATTACCGTATATCAGGAGCAGGTGATGCTTCTCTCCCAAAAAGTGGCCGGATTTTCAAAAGGGGAGGCCGATGGACTCAGAAAGGCTATGGGTAAGAAGATTAAGTCTATGATGGATAGCCTTAAGGAGCAATTCATTAAAGGAGGAACCGGTAATGGCCATACCATAGAGATTCTGGAAAAAATTTGGAAAGACTGGGAGGCCTTTGCTCAATATGCATTTAACAAATCTCACTCAACCTGTTATGCCTGGATTGGATATCAGACTGCATATCTCAAGGCTCATTACCCTGCCGAATTTATGGCAGCTACCCTGAGCAGGAACCTGGACAATATGGATGAGATAACAAAGTATATGGATGAGTGCAAAAGAATGGGAATCTCTGTCCTTGGCCCGGATGTAAACGAGAGTGATTACAAGTTTACTGTAAACAGAAAGGGAAATATAAGGTTTGGTATGGCCGGTATTAAGGGAGTAGGACTTGGAGCTGTAGAAAATATTGTTTCAACAAGAGATACAGGCGGCCCTTTTGAATCAATTTTTGATTTTGTAGAGAGGGTAAACCCATCCGTGGTAGGAAAAAAGACAATAGAGTCTTTGATTTATGCAGGTGCATTCGACTATTTTGAGCCCGTTAAAAGAGAGCAGTATCTTGCACCCGGTACAAGGGATGAGCCTTTTGTCGAGATACTATACAAATATGGTCAGCGATTCCATAATGACACCATTGCTTTGGGGAATTCCCTGTTTGGAACTCACGAAAGCATTAAGCCGGTAAGACCGGAGATTCCTGTTGCAATGGAGGTGGACAAAATGGAGCTGCTAAAAAGGGAGAGGGAACTTGTAGGGATGTTTCTTTCAGCTCACCCTTTAGATCAATACAGGTTTGAGATAAAAACATTCACTTCAAATACAATAGGAGAGGCAGCTGAACTGGCATCGCAGGCTCTTCAGGATTCAAGCCTCAGAGGGAAGGAGATGATAATTGCCGGAATGGTTACCAATTCAAAGAGCTCTGTTACTAAGACAGGGAGACCTTTTGTCTCATTTTCCGTAGAGGATTTTAATGGGACTATTCAATTTTCGCTTTTTGGAAAAGATTACGAAAATTTTATGAAGTACACCCATCCCGGAACCCCTTTGCTGATTAAGGTTGCAATTCTTCAGAAATATGGTTTCCAGAATAATGGGGATGATTCTGCTAAACAGGTTGACTGCGAATTAAAGGTGAGGAGTATGAGACTTCTCTCAAATACACGAGAGGATTTTATTAAAAGCATAACTCTTTCATTGCCAGTCTCTATGATTACAAAAAATCTCAGAAGAGATTTGACAAATATTTTCAAGGAGAATAAGGGTTCAACAAGAGTCGTCGTTAAAATTCTGGATTACGAAACCCAGATCTCTGTTGAATTTGTCTCGATAAAATACTCGGTAGCATTAACAGATGTTTTGTTAAACTATCTGGAAGCAAACGGAATTGAATGGTCAATCACCCCAACCCTGAGCTTTTAGTGGAATTGGACTACCATCCGGAGTAATAAGCATTGCTCCGCTGCCTGAATTTGTTAAATGACCTATAATATCCAGGGCAGGAATCTCCTTGCTCAAGGTTTCGTATAGCTTCAATGGTATAACATAAAGTAGAAGCATATCGTCACCGCCATTAAGTGCGGCTGTGGTTGCATCCATCCCTATTTCATCGGCCATACTGAATGTTTGTGTAGCAATAGGAATTTTATCAAGATAAATATGGGCCCCAAGATTGTTCCGGTGGCAAATCCTTTTAACTGCATCTGAGAGACCTTTAGTTAAAAACTCTCCGTCCGATGCAATTAATCCATTGTTTTTAAGTGTTTCAGATAAGGTTGTATCGAGATCCGGTGAGAGGTATCTTTTAAGGATGAATTTATAGTCTCCCAGTTTTGGCTGAACATCCGGATTCCCTTCGTAGACTCTCTTCTCCCTCTCCAGAACCTGAAGCCCCATAAATGCAGCTCCGGGAGATCCTGATATACAGATAAGATCACCGGAAGCAGGAGTGTTGCGTTGAACAAAGATCTCCTTATGTTGTTTTCCAATGGATGAAAGCGAAATTGTGAGACCTGTGAGAGATGGCAAAAGATCGAGAGCTGTTGATTCAATGTTATGCTCTTTCATAGCAGCCCTCATACCATCCCAGAGCTCCTCAACATCCTCGGCGAAAAAACGGGCGGATAGGCCGATTCTTACTGATATGGAGAGGGGAGAATGAAGCTGAGCATATATGGGGCCGAGGGCTGAGATTACAGATTTGTAGCCCAGATGTCTGAGAGGATGATAGACAAGATCAAAATCAGTCCCCTCAAGCAGTAATGAGTGAGAGGTCATAAAGTTGCCACCTGAGCTTTCGTAGCTGAAGAGGTTTTCATTCAGAGTATTGCCCTCACCTGAAAGGAGTCTCTCTAAAAGTTTGATTTTGCCGATACTCTCTATTGGAGTCCTTTGGGGTTGATTATTTTCTTTAGAGGTCATAAGGAGATATTTGTATGCAAAAATAGTTTAAATGATATAACTTTGCGCCACGATGAGTGAAAATGATATAATTCAGAAGGTAACAGAGGCCGAATATGAGCACGGCTTTGAAACCGATATTGAGCAGGAGTATTTTCCAAAAGGGCTCAATGAAGATATTATAGGGATGATCTCCCGTAAGAAGGAGGAGCCTGAATGGATGCTTGAGTTTAGACTTAAAGCCTACAGAAAGTGGCTTACAATGAAGATGCCCTCTTGGGCGCATCTTAATATCCCTCCAATAGATTTCCAGGAGGTTATATATTTTGCCGTTCCAAAAAAGATGAATCCCGGAGGGGAAATAGATCCCGAGTTACAGGCAACCTTTGAAAAACTTGGTATTCCCCTTGACGAAAGAAATGTTCTTGCCGGAGTAGCTGTGGATGCTGTTTTTGACTCGGTTTCTGTTAAAACAACCTTTAGGGAGTCTCTTGCCGAGAAGGGGATAATATTCTGCTCCTTTTCCGAGGCTGTCAGAGACTATCCGGATCTTGTCCAGAAGTATCTGGCTTCTGTAGTTCCATACGGGGATAATTTTTATGCAGCTTTAAATTCTGCAGTATTTTCCGACGGCTCATTCTGCTATATTCCCAAAGGAGTGAGGTGCCCGATGGAGCTCTCAAGTTATTTCAGAATAAACGCAAAGGGTACAGGACAATTTGAACGGACTCTTATTATAGCTGAGGAGGGCTCTTATGTGAGTTATCTTGAAGGGTGTACAGCACCTCAGAGAGACGAGAATCAGCTTCACGCAGCTGTTGTGGAGATAGTTGTGATGAAGGATGCAGAGGTTAAGTACTCTACAGTACAGAATTGGTATCCCGGAGATAAGAACGGGCGGGGAGGCATATATAATTTTGTAACAAAAAGAGGAATTTGCAAGGGTGAAAACAGCAAGTTATTCTGGGCTCAGGTAGAGACCGGCTCTGCTGTAACCTGGAAATATCCAAGCACAATTCTAAGGGGAGATAATTCTATTTCAGAGTTTTACTCGGTAGCTGTGACAAATCATCATCAGCAGGCGGATACCGGAACAAAAATGATTCATATTGGTAAAAATACCAGAAGCAGGATTGTTAGTAAGGGTATATCTGCCGGGGTAAGTCAGAATAGTTACAGAGGTCTTGTGAAAATTTTACCAAATGCAGAATTCGCAAGAAACTACACTCAGTGTGATTCTCTGTTATTAGGAGATAAATGCGGAGCACACACTTTTCCCTACATAGAGAATGAAAATGAGACAGCAATACTGGAGCATGAGGCTACTACTTCAAAGATTTCTGAAGATCAGCTTTTTTATTGTCAGCAAAGAGGTATTGGAACAGAGGATGCGGTTGGGCTGATAGTAAACGGTTATGCAAAAGAGGTACTAAACCAGCTTCCGATGGAGTTTGCAGTTGAAGCACAGAAGCTTCTGCAGGTAACACTTGAGGGAAGTGTTGGTTAAAAAAAGCATAAAATGGAGAGTCTTTTTAGTATAGATAATATTCTTTTCTCAATAGGAGGCCAGGGCGTTAGTCTGGTTGAGACTCTGTCGGTGGCAACAGGATTAACATGTGTTTATCTGGCTACCAGGGCAAAAGTTGCCAATTTTTGGGTTGGTTATGCTTACAACATCCTGCTTTTTATCCTTTTTTATCAGAAAGGACTCTACTCAAGCATGTTGGTGCAGCCAATATCATTTGCGATAAATTTCTATGGCCACTGGAGATGGACCCACCCGGCAAAAGAGGAGGCTAACAGTAAAAAACAATTAAGAATTACTTTGTTAACAGTAAAAGAGCGCGCCCTTTACATTGGTGCGATGGTGCTATTTATGGTTGTCTGGGGAGTAGTGCTTACCTTTCTCGATGACCTCTTCCCATCTGTTTTCAACGAGGCAAGGAGGCCATATCTGGATGCCTTTGTTACGGGCGCTATTCTAATAGCTCAGTATCTCTCCGCTCAGAAGAAACTTGATTGCTGGGGAGTCTGGTTCATTGTCAACACAACGAATATTACACTTTATCTGCTTGCAGGGCTTGCTTTTCTGCCAATGGTAAGTGCTGGATACCTTATACTTGCATTTATGGGATTTGCAATGTGGAGAAAAATGTGGAAAGAGAACAAATAGTAAATAATATAATTTATATATGCTTACAATTAAAGGCTTAAGAGCCTCAATAGATGGAAAGGAGATTTTAAAAGGGATAGATTTAAAGGTAAATCCCGGTGAGATACACGCAATAATGGGCCCTAACGGTTCCGGAAAGAGCACTCTCTCTTCTGTGCTCGCAGGTAGAGATACATTTGAAGTTACGGGCGGAGAGGTGATTTACGAAGGGGTGAATTTGCTTGAACTTGATCCTGAGGAGAGGGCAAGGATGGGCATATTTCTTGGCTTTCAGTATCCTGTGGAGATCCCCGGAGTTAGCAATGTTAACTTTATGAAGACTGCTATTAATGAGAAGAGGAAGTTTCAAAATCTGCCACCTATGACAGCTGCTGAATTTCTTAAATTAATGAGAGAGAAGATGGCAGTTGTTGAAATGGATAATTCCTTCTCCAGCAGAGGTGTTAATGTTGGTTTTTCAGGAGGGGAGAAGAAGAGGAATGAAATTTTCCAAATGGCTATGCTTGAGCCAAAGCTTGCTATACTTGACGAAACAGATAGTGGTCTTGACATTGATGCATTAAGAATTGTGGCAGCAGGAGTAAATAAGCTTAAAACCAAGGATAATTCATTTATAATAATTACTCACTACCAAAGGCTTCTTGATTATATTATTCCGGATGTTGTACATGTTTTGTATGATGGAAAAATAATTAAAACAGCAGGCAAGGAGCTGGCTTTAGAGGTTGAGGAGAGAGGGTACGACTGGCTGATAAAAGGAGAGTAATATGGGACTAAAGGTAAAATATGCACCGGAGATTCCTGAGGTTTTCAGGTGCCGTGTACCTCTTGAGGATACAGGGCAGGTTTATCTTATGAATGGGATCCTTAGGGAGTCCTATAGTGATGAATCTGGAATTACAATTGTATCTGGAGATGAAGATGGTTTTGTAATTGATGTCCCTGAGGGAACCTCACAAGAGGGCTCTATACAGCTAATAAGTATAAGAGATAGCAATAATACTTCACCAGTCTCAATGACTAACAAAATAAAGCTGGGAGCGGGTTCTTCTTCTAGTTTCCTTATATGTACCCACACCCTTACGCTTGATGAGTTCATTACGGAATCTGCAATCAACATTGAAGCTGCAGAGAACTCAACCTCTCATATAGTTGTAATGCAAAATGAGCACAATCTCTCTACTCATAAGATTAATTTTTCAATTAACCTGAACAAGGGTTCATTTGTAAGAGTCAATATTGTTACGCTTCACGGGGCTCTCCTTGAGAACAGCATTGAGGCAAATCTTAACGGAGAGGGTGCCCTGTGTGAACTTAACGGGATATATTTAGCAGACGGAAAACAGCAAATTAATACAAAGGTCATGATGAATCATATGGTTCCCCACTGTGTTTCCAAACAGCTGTTTAAGGGTATTCTTGACAACGAGGCTAAAGCCTCTTTTTCAGGAAGAATTGTTGTTGCAAAGGATGCCCAGAAGACGGAGGCTTATCAGAGCAACCATAATCTGCTTCTCTCCCGTAAAGCGAAAGTTTACGCACAACCTCAGCTCGAGATATACGCAGATGATGTCAAATGTTCTCACGGCGCTACCAGTGGCCGATTAGATGAAAATGCACTCTTTTATATGCGTTCAAGGGGAATTGGTGCAGCAGAGGCAAAACTTCTCCAGCAGATTGCATTTGTGTACGATGTTCTGGAAGAGATAGATAACCACGAGCTTAGAGACAGGCTTCAAAATATGGTGGAGAGCAGACTCAGAGGTGAATTTAGCCATTGTACAAATTGCAGTATGAACTGCTGCTGAAAATGATAACCCTAACACATTAATATTTATGAAGAGAACAATTAAATTACTGGCTGCAATAATGTTATTTGCAACGCCATTGTTTGCACAACCCTCAAATATTGTTGGCAAGTGGTATACTATAGATGAAGATGGAAACAGAAAGAGTATCGTTGAAATATATAAAGCTCCATCAGGTATATATGAAGGGAAAATAGTTAACCTCCTTACAGGAGACCCTGAAAGAAGGTGTGTAAATTGCACCGGAAGCAAACATAATGTAAAGATAAAAGGGATGGTAAATGTGACAGGTATGAGAGCGGACGGAGAGAAACTTTCCGGGGGCAAAATACTTGATCCTGCCAATGGTAAGGAGTACAACTGCTCTATGACTTACGACAAAAAAACCGGCAATCTGAAAGTTAGAGGATCTCTGGATAAGTCTGGTATTATTGGTAGAAATCAGACTTGGATAAGAGCTGCCAATCAGTAATTAAGATACATTTTAACCATTTGGGGTGTTGATAATTCGGTTAATAAATAACTTGTAAACAGACCCCCTTATTAACCCATTTACTATATTTTTGTGAAAGTCGGCGGAATAACCCCGTCGGCTTTTTCTGTCGAAAACAAATACAACAGACTTATGAAAACTTATACCTACGAAGAGGCAATGGCTGCAAGCCTGGATTATTTCAGAGGGGATGACTTAGCCGCATCTGTATGGATCAACAAATACGCTATGAAGGACTCCTTCGGCAATTTGTATGAGAAGTCCCCTGAGGAGATGCATCAGAGACTTGCAGCTGAATTTGCCCGCATTGAGGAGAGGTATCCTAATCCTATGTCTGCTGATGAGATATTAGAGCTTTTGAGGGACTTTAAATATGTTGTTCCTCAGGGTGGTCCTATGACAGGTATTGGTAATACCCACCAGATTGCCTCCTTGTCAAACTGTTTTGTGATTGGTCATAAAAAACCTGCTGATTCCTATGGTGGAATAATGAGGATTGATGAGGAGCAGGTTCAGCTTATGAAGAGAAGAGGGGGAGTTGGTCACGACCTCTCTCATATCAGACCTGCCGGCAGTCCGGTACTCAACAGTGCTCTTACATCCACAGGAGTTGTACCTTTTATGGAGAGGTATTCAAACTCAACAAGGGAGGTTGCCCAGGATGGAAGAAGAGGCGCTCTTATGCTCTCAATATCTATAAAGCACCCGGATTCAGAAAGCTTTATCGATGCAAAACTTGAACAGGGAAAAGTAACCGGAGCAAATGTTTCGGTTAAAATTGATGATGAATTTATGAGATCTGCTCTTCATGGTAAATTATACCGTCAGCAGTATCCTATTGATTCAGATTCTCCAAAGTATGAAAAGGATATTGATGCATCCCAGTTATGGAAAAAAATAGTCCACAATGCATGGAGATCTGCAGAGCCGGGGATTCTTTTCTGGGATACAATTATAAGAGAGTCTATACCTGATTGTTATGCAGACCTTGGCTATAAAACAGTCAGTACAAATCCTTGCGGGGAGATCCCTCTCTGTCCTTACGACTCTTGCAGACTGATGGCGATTAATCTATATTCATATGTTGATAATCCCTTCACAGTAAATGCAGCTTTTAACATGGATCTGTTCAAAACCCATGTTCGTAAAGCGATGCGTTTAATGGATGATCTTATTGATTTGGAAATGGAGAAAATAGAGCAGATCATTCATAAGATTAGTGCAGATCCGGAGGATGAAGAGGTTAAACATGCAGAACTGCTTCTCTGGAATAAAATTCGCGAGAAGACACTAGGAGGCCGCAGAACAGGTCTTGGGATTACTGCTGAGGGAGATATGCTTGCTGCTCTCGGACTTATTTATGGTACAGATAAGGCTATTGACTTCTCTGTTGAAGTACAGAAGACCCTTGCTGTTGAGGCATATCGCTCATCAACATTTATGGCCCAGGAGAGAGGTGCGTTCCCTATTTTTGAAGCATCAAGGGAGGTTAATAATCCTATGATTGGCAGAATAAAGAAGGAGGATGAGGAGCTGTTTGAGACTATGCAGCGTCATGGGAGAAGAAATATATCTCTCTTAACAATTGCTCCTACCGGTACAACAAGTCTGATGACTCAGACAACATCGGGAATTGAGCCGGTTTTTCTTCCATTCTACAAGAGGCGTAGAAAGGTTAATCCAAATGATAAAAATGTGTCGCTTGACTATCAGGATGAGGTAGGGGATTTTTGGGAGGAGTACTATGTATTTCACCATAAGTTTCTGCACTGGTGTGAGGTTAACGGCCACGACAAAGATGTGGTGCTTTCTATGAAGGCGGAGGAGCTGAACGATCTGGTAAAAACCTCTCCTTATTACAAAGCTACTTCAAACGATATAGACTGGGTTGCCAAGGTTAAGATGCAGGGAAGAATGCAGAAATGGGTTGATCACTCAATAAGTGTAACGGTAAACCTACCAAAAGATGTTACTGAAGAGCTCGTTTCAGAGGTATATAAAACAGCCTGGGAGTCCGGATGTAAAGGTGTAACCGTTTACAGGGATGGATCCAGATCTGGTGTCTTGGTTTCTGCCGGGGATAAAGAGCCTAAGGAGCAAGTTCTTAAAAGAAAAGAGAGACCTAAATCTCTGGAGGCGGAGGTTATCCGTTTTAAGAATGGTGCTGAACAGTGGATTGCCCTTGTTGGTCTTATGAATGGACAGCCATACGAAATTTTTACCGGTCTAATTGATGATGATACTCGCAGTATTCCTAAATCTGTTACTTTGGGACATATTGTTAAGGAAAAGGATGAGGCAGGAAGAACGCGCTACGACTTCCAGTTTTATGACAGATATGGTTATCAAAACACAATAGGGGGTATTTCTCATATGTTCAATAAAGAGTTCTGGAATTATGCCAAGCTAATTTCGGGTGTGTTGAGAAATGGTATGCCTATTACTGATGTTGTTAATCTTGTATCAGGATTGCAATTGGATAATGAGGCAATTAACAACTGGAAGAATGGCGTGGAGAGGGCTCTTAAAAGATATATTCCTGATGGTACAAAAGAGGATACCGGGAAAAAATGCGAAAAGTGCGGTTCTCACGAACTTGTTTATCAGGAGGGATGTTTGACTTGTAAATCCTGTGGATATTCAAAATGCGGATAGATGATTGTATATCCTAGAGCAAAGGTGAATATTGGTCTCAGAATCATTGGAAAACGAATTGACGGATTCCATGATTTGGAGACCTTTTTCATTTCTGCCGGAAAAAGTGATGTGCTCGAGGTTACGGAGAGCAATGAGCTAAAAATAAATTTGTTTGGACTTACTCTTGATTCTGATCCAATGCAGAATCTTTGTGTCAAAGCATATAATGCAATGAAAGAAGAGTTTGATATTCCTCCGGTAGAGATAAATCTGTTTAAGAGAATTCCTTTTGGTGCAGGGCTTGGGGGAGGCTCTTCAGACGCATCGGGAACAATAATAGCTATTAATAAACTTTACGGACTTAATCTCTCTTCTGAAAAACTGGCAGAGATTGCATCGAAAGTGGGATCTGATTGCCCATTTTTTATTTATGCGGATGAATTGAATCCTCTTCTTGGAGAGGGTATGATAGGGAGAGGAAGGGGAAATATTCTCACATCGTATAGAATCCCTTCTTTAGAATCATACGAAATTGAGGTAGAGGTTCCAAATGTTCAGGTTCCAACACCTGAAGCTTACAGAGGTATTACTCCATCAGGAGCAGGCGAACCTCTGGAAAAGCTGCTTGAACAACCGGTTGAAATGTGGAAAGACTCTGTAATAAATGATTTTGAAAAGAGCATTTTTGCTAAATACCCGGAAATTGAGCAATTAAAGCATAATATGTATGCAAGGGGAGCAATATATGCCTCAATGAGCGGCAGTGGATCTGCAGTATATGGGCTATTCAGCCGTTAGTATTCATCAAATATTCTCTGAATTTCTGAACTCGTACTCCCTTTTGTAAGGGCTAAAATTAATAATATCCTTGCTTTTTGCGGGGATTTGAGTCTTGCGACAGGGTGTTTGAGGTCAAACTCCTCTGCAGCTTTGTCAACACCACCTCTAATTATTCGTGATGTTCTGACAAACCTTACTCCTGCCCTGTATCCTCTCTCCATCTCTTTGGCATACTCCCTGTTGTAGTTTCCGTGACCAACACCCGCTATAATAATACCCTTTACTCCTGAATCAATAAAGGCTCTTAAGCCAATGGCTGATGAGAAGGCATAGCTATACAAGATTTCCACTTGAGGCAACTCTTTAATATTTGTAATGTCAAACTCGCTGTTTGTTGTATGTCTTAGTATTGACTCCCTGAAAAAAACAGGTTTTCCATCTCTCATATATCCCATTGGTCCAAGATTAAGACAACTAAATGCGTCTGTATTAAGTGTGTGAGTTTTTGTAACATCATCTGCAGATAGTATGAAGTCATTCATAACTACCATCACCCCCTTGCCGGCTGAGGCTGGCGAAGATGCAAGAGCAACGGCATTATATAAATTGAAAGGACCATCAGCACTAAGGGATGTGGAAGGTCTCATTGAGCCTGTAAGGACTATTGGTCGTTTGTGTCTGACGGTAAGATTCAGAAAATAGGCTGTCTCTTCCATTGTGTCGGTTCCGTGAGTAATCACAATCCCATCTGCTATATTATTGCTGAACAGACTATCTGATATCCTGTAGAGTTTAAGCCAAATCTCAGGGGTAATATTCTGGCTGGAAATGTTGCAGACTTGAATTCCGTTAAGGTGAGCTAATTTAGTGAGGTCAGGAACTGAGGAGATTATCTGTTCCAGACTTACAACCCCAGGTATGTATGATGCCTGAGTGGCTGCACTTGCAGCTCCTGCAATAGTACCGCCTGTTGCAAGTATTGCTATTCTTGGTTTTGACTCAGCAAAAAGGGTTGCCCGGGATATAATCATCAGGGCTGTTAATAGTATAAGGCAGGTTCGTTTCATAATGCTAAGTTAAAATAAAATCAAAAAGGCCCGTCACCCTGCTACAAGTGACCGGCCTTTTTTTTGTACTAAAACCTAAACCTACATCTTTAAGATGCAGCCAATATATGTTTCGTTGCATTAAATGAAAAAAAATTATTTTTTTTTGAAATTTATTACCGGTAACAGAGCAGATAAGTATCCAACAAGAGAGACTCCTCCAATAACCATTAATACATCCCACCCCTCTAAAACGACTGGATATGCTTCAACTATGAAATTGCCGGGCATATTGACAATTCCTGCTTTTTGCTGTATTATGCATATTATTATACCCAATATAACACCTGTTGCCATCCCAAGCAGTGAAATCATCCAGCCCTCAAAAATAAATATCCTGTTGATTAGTTTTTCATTAGCGCCCATACTTCTTAAAGTCCGGGCATCGCTCTCCTTTTCAATTATAAGCATAGAGAGGCTTCCGTATAGATTGAAAGAGATTATTATTACAACAAACAACAATATAATGTAAATAGAGAACTTCTCTGCTCTCATCATTTTATACAGAGTTTCATTCTGACTGAACCTGTCCTTAATGATAAATTTCTCCCCTAACAACTCATTTAACTTAGGTATAAGTTTCGATGCATCTTTTGCCCCCTTGGTGTATATCTCAACTGATGTTACTTCGTTCTCTTCCATCTCAACAATCTCTCTTGCAACTGAAATTGGTACAAATAGAAGATTTTTATCCAAACTCCTTTCGGCTGCAAAAGTGCCGGAGTGAGAGAGGTTTCTTTGATTGACTGATGAGAGAGGGTTAACTGCTGAAAAGGGCGTATATCTGGATGGAAAATAAACTGTTACAGGGTCAATAAAATGAGGCCTCATTCCGAGTTCATATGCAAGAGTCCTTCCTGCTACGGCTTGAGGAATCTCTCCGTGCCATATAGAAAACTCGCCATCAATTATATAATCTTTTAATAAAGTTTGTTTTACAAAAGCTGTATCAACTCCCTTCATCTCTGCGACAGCCTCCTTGTTTGAGTATTTTACAAAAACATTCTCTGAGACTACTTCACAGTATATGCTTTGACTTAATAGAGCCCTGGCGTTCTCAAAGGTAATTGTATCTGTTCTGAAACTCTTTCCGTAGGCCGGCAGAATTAGAATATCGGCCTCCCCTGCGCTGTAAAGAGACTTAATCAGGTCTCCGAAGCCATTATAAACACTTAAAATGACAATAAGTACAGCCGTTCCAAGAGCTATCCCGGAAGCGCTTATTAATGAGATGATATTAATGACATTGTGCGACTTCTTTGCGAAGAGGTATCGTCTTGCTATGAAGAAGGGTAGCCTCACGGCTGCTATTTCTTAAGAAGTTCGTCTATGCGTTCAACATAGTCGAGTGAGTCGTCTATAAAAAATGCCAGCTCGGGAACAATTCTTAGCTGTTTTGCCACCCTATGGCCAAGTTCGTATCTTAACTCTCTAGATGTTGAGTTTATTATGTCCAGAACATCTTTTGCCTTGGATGAGGGAAATATGCTTAAGTGAACTCTGGCAAGAGAGAGGTCAGGCGAAACTTTTACCGCCGTAACACTTACCATAGCGCCGTTGTATACAGTCATACCCTTCTCCCTTATAATCTCGGCAAGATCCCTCTGCAGCTGCTTGCCAACTTTTTGCTGTCTTGTGCTTTCTCCCTCCATAATCATTCAACTTTAAGTATATAGTAGTTCTTTTTGCCTCTTTGTATGAGGATATATTTATCGTTTAACAAATCCTGAGCAGTAATGCTGATATCAGGACTATCTGCCTTCTCTTTGTTTATTGCAACTCCTCCTCCCTGAATCATCTTCCTGCACTCTCCTTTTGATGGGAAAACCGCACTCCGTGATGCCAGAATCTCAACAATATTCTCTCCCAGGTTCTCTTTCCTTATTGTAAACTGGGGAACTCCTTCAAAAATAGTGAGAAAAGTATCTTCATCTAAAGATTTAAGAGCATCTGATGTTGAATTTCCAAAAAGGATGCCTGAGGCCTCCAGTGCTTTGTTGTACTCTGTTTCACCATGTACCATCGTTGTCACCTCCTTGGCAAGGAGTTTCTGTAACTCTCTTCTGTGTGGCTCCTGAAGATGTGATTCAATTGCGGAGTCAATAGACTCTTTATTAAGCATTGTGAAGATTTTAATATATCTCTGTGCATCATCATCGCTTACATTAAGCCAGAACTGGTAAAATTTATAAGGAGAAGTATATTTTGCATCCAGCCATACATTGCCCTGTTCTGTTTTTCCAAACTTTCCCCCGTCAGCTTTGGTAATAAGCGGACATGTAAGCGCAAATGCCTCTCCACTCTCTTTTCTGCGGATTAGCTCTGTACCAGTTGTTATATTGCCCCACTGGTCACTTCCACCCATCTGAAGCTTGCAGCCAAGGTGCTGAAAAAGATAGAGGTAGTCATAACCCTGAACAAGCTGATATGTAAACTCGGTGAAGGACATTCCCTCTTTTTCATCTCCGGTAATACGCTTTTTGACAGAATCTTTGCTCATCATATAGTTCACAGTAATGTGCTTTCCGATATCTCTGATAAAATGGAGGAATGTGTACTCCTTCATCCAGTCGTAGTTATTAACCAGGATAGCAGCATTGGGCGAGTCCGAATCAAAGTCCAGGAATTTGCCAAGTTGAGCTCTGATGGCGTTTTGATTGTGTCTGAGAGTCTCTTCGTCCAGCAGGTTCCTCTCTGCCGATTTCATAGAGGGATCACCTATCATGCCGGTTGCTCCGCCTACCAGTGCAATTGGTTTATGGCCGCAGGCCTGAAAATGTTTAAGCATCATAATGCTAACCAGGTGACCTATATGTAATGAGTCAGCAGTTGGGTCAATACCCACATAGGCAGCTGTCTGCTCCTTTAATAAATGCTCTTCTGTCCCGGGCATGATGTTATGAACCATACCCCTCCACCTCAATTCTTGTACAAAGTTGTTCATTATGGATCTGTTTGCCGCAAAAATACGGTTTTTTCTTCTAATTTTGCAGAGATATAACCATTACTATGAAAAGATCGACACTCTCTTTAAAACTGCTTATTCTGGCAGCTATTCTATTTATTGCTGTACCTGATGCCGTTGCACAATTTCAAACACAGCCATCAATTTTCAAAGATATTGAGCCAGACTCTCTAATGGCAAGAATTGAAAAACTGCCATCTGTTAAGGATGTGAAAAGACTTGCCAGTAAAGATTTTAAAGACAAATATGTACTCTATATAGAGCAACCTGTAAGCCATAAGGACCCTTCACTAGGTAAGTTCAGGCAAAGAGTATTTGTAATGCACGCAGGCCTTGACAGACCTACAGTACTGGTTACTGAGGGTTATGGTGCCTCGTATGCAGGTAATCCAAATTACAGAGAGGAGATATCAAGGCTGTTTAATACAAATATAATTTTTGTTGAACACAGATATTTTCTGGAATCTACTCCTGAAAACAAGGATTGGAAATATCTTACAGCAGAGAACTCAGCTTTTGATCTTCACAATGTTACAATGATTTTCAGAGAGGTATACAAAAAGAAGTGGATTGCAACAGGCATTAGCAAGGGGGGGCAAACAGCGCTTCTTTACAGAGCCTTTTTCCCTGATGATGTTCATATAACCGTTCCATATGTAGCTCCACTATGTAAGGGGGTTGAAGATGGAAGACACGAGCCATTTATTGCAAACTTTGCTGGTACGCCTGATCAGAGGGCAAAAATTCTTGCATTTCAGCGAGAGGTGTTAAAGAGAAGAGCTACACTACAACCAATGTTTGACTCTTTCTGCAATGAGAAGAGGTATGAATTCAATTTGCCGCTGGAAGAGATTTACGACTACTCAGTCCTTGAATTCTCTTTTGCTCTCTGGCAATGGGGCAGTAACACAGATGAGATTCCGGCACTTGATGCAGACGATAAAATGATATTTGCCTATTGGATGAAAATCAGCTCTCCTGACTATTTTGTAAAAGAGAGCCCTACAACATCTTTCTTTATTCAGGCAGCCAAAGAGTTGGGCTATTATGGTTATGACACCAAACCATTTGAGGGTCTTTTAAAAATCAAGAGCTCAAAGGGTTACCTTGCTAAACTCTTCCTTCCGCAGGATCAGAAATTTAAATTCAGCAAAAAACTTTCAAAAAAACTTGAGAAATTTGTCGCTACAACAACTTCAAAAATGATTTTTATTTACGGGGAGTATGATCCGTGGAGTGCTGTTATGGTAAATGAACCAAAATCTTCCAACATTGTTGTTGTGACTGATCCTGCAGGAAGTCACAGAGCCAGGATATCAACGCTGCCAGAGGAGAGCCGTCAGAGAGTTGTTTCTCTGCTGGAGAGATGGCTGTTAGAATAGAAATTTATGATAGAATTCAGACAGATTTTATTAGAAGATAAGGAGTGGATTGATAAGATACTTGCCTCCTCTGATTTCAGAGGGGCTGAGTATTGCTTTACAAACCTTTTCATATGGGAGGAGGTATTTAAATCAAAGATTGGCAGACATAAGGATTTTCTTCTCTTTAACTCAGGAGTGGGTGAGGAGACTAGGTATCTTTTCCCTGCCGGCGAAGGAGATCTAAAAGAGGTTATATCTCTGCTTGAGGCCGATGCAAATGAGAGGGGTGTTCCTTTTAAAATGATAGGACTTCCTCCGGAAGCAAAAGAGAGAGTGGAAGAGCTATTTCCCGGTAAGTATAGTTTTGTCCCAACAAGGAACAGCTTTGATTATATTTATGAGAGCGAGAAAATGATATCACTTTCAGGAAAGAAACTCCAGTCCAAAAGGAACCATTTAAACAGATTCCTTGAGTTGCCCGGCTGGAGCTATGAAGAAATTACTTCTGAAAATCTTACAGAGGTTAGAGAGTTTACAATTAAGTGGTGTATTGAGAATGGCTGTAAAGATAATCAGTCAAAAATGTGGGAGATTTGTGCTGTAAATAAAGCACTTTCAAACTTCCCGGAGCTAAAATTAAAAGGTGGGCTTATAAGGCTGAACGGAGAGGTCATTGCTTATTCGGCTGGGGAACAGATTAATTCAGATACATTAATTGTCCATATTGAGAAGGCAGATGCAAATATAAGAGGGGCCTACCAGGCAATAAACCGTGAATTTGCAATGAGACACGCCTCTTCTCTTAAGTTTATAAACAGAGAAGACGATGCCGGAGAGGAGGGTCTTCGCAAGGCAAAAGAGTCATATTACCCAGCCTTTATGCAGGAAAAGTATGCTGCAATTAAAAATTAACTATATTTGCACTCATAACCATAGTTTATAAGAAGTTGGAACCTCCCAGTAGCTTAACTGATGATTATTACCCCGTGGGGATGGCGCTCGGCCTCATCCTTATCTTGTATGTGATTCTTAAGGCGGGCGAAATTTATCTCCTCACTATCTCAAAAACTGAGTCGGATCAAATCTCAAAGAGAAAAGTATCCGCTGCGGATTCTCTTTTTAATTCAATTTATCAGATCTCGGCATTTTTTGTAACAGCTATATCCGTATTAATATATATCATATTTGGCAATGAGATATTGCTATTGCCTCTTATAGTGCTAGTTATAACAATATTGCTCTTTGGACACATACTCCCCAATATGCTGGCTGCTAATTACGGTCAATCACTTGCTGTTGCAACAGGAAGGATGGTTCAGGCCACTGCTTGGGTAACTGCTCCTGTCAATAAAATATTATCGTCATTTGCAAAAAGTGTGTTTGAGAGTAAAGAGGAGCGGGATGTTAAATCTGTTGAGGAGTTTGGAGAGGAGAAAGGGATGTTGCTAAATATTGTAAAACTCTCCGAGACAGCTGTAAGGGAGATTATGACACCAAGAGTCTCTGTGGAGGGTATTGAAAGCAGCCTGAACTGGAATGAGGTAAAGACTAAAGCGGCACAAAACGGATTTTCCAGACTTCCCGTTTACCAAGACTCTATAGATAATGTTGTAGGATTTCTATATATAAAGGATTTAGTTGGATATATAGACCGGAATGAACATTTTGACTGGAGAGGCCATATAAGGAAGGCATATTTTGTTCCGGGGGTAAAGAAGATTAATGATTTGCTTGAGGAGTTCAGGCAAAAGAAGATGCATCTTGCAGTTGTTGTTGACGAGTATGGGGGAATGGAGGGAATTGTCACACTGGAGGACATTTTGGAGGAGATTGTGGGGGAGATTTCTGATGAAACTGATATTAAAGATAATATATAACTGGAGATGGGACTATTTTTCAGCAAAGAGGTAGAGAGGGGGGCTACAATTTCCGTTTGGGAGATTACTGAAACTGAGGAGGAGTTAATGAACCTCAGCTCTATCCCTCATGACGAGCTTGAAGATTTGCAGCTTACCAAGAGCATTGCCAGAAGGAAGGAGAGACTGGCAGTAAGGGCGCTTCTTAACGAATTGTTTGATGGGAAGGTCTATTTGGGTCATCACGACAATGGCCGCCCATTCCTGCAAAACAGCTTAATAGAGATAAGTATATCTCATACCAGCCGTTTTGTGTGTGTGCTTACACATCCGGAAGAGAGTGTAGGCGTTGATGTGGAATCTCTTGGGAGGGACTTCTCCGCAGTAGAGAAAAAGGCTCTCTCAGAGGAGGAGGTAGAAAACCTTAGCGAAAGGCATAAAAATCTGCACCTGGCTATTCACTGGAGCGTTAAAGAGGCTTTATATAAAAGAATGTCTCTGACAGATGTAGACTTTGCAAAACAGATAAATATCAAGAGGTTCTCCCCAAGAGAGGAGGGAAGTGTTGATGTGGAGTTTCTTCATAAAGATGGGCACCAGGAGGAATTCGAGGTAAATTATGAGGTTTTTGAAAATCACATCCTAGCTTGGATTGTTGGCTAAGTTTTAGCCAATAATTTGTTTAGAGTGGGCCTTTGTGTCCACTTTTTCTATTATATCAAGAATAACCCCATTCTCATCAATTACAAAGGTCTTTCTAATTATTCCGTCATACTCTTTCCCCATAAACTTCTTTCTTCCCCAGGCTTCGTAAGCTTTTAGGATCTCAGCCTCTTTATCAGAAATAAGAGGGAAGGGAAGGTTGAACTTCTCTATAAAGCTCTTATGAGACTTCTCGTTATCCTTGCTTACGCCAACGATTTTATACCCCATTGCCTCAAAGCGTTGATAGTTGTCGCGCAGGTCGCAAGCCTCTGCAGTACAGCCGGGGGTATTATCCTTTGGGTAAAAATAGAGTACCAGCTTCTTGCCTTTAAAATCACTCAGTTTAATCTCCTTTCCTTCCTGGTCCGTACCTTTGAAATCAGGAGCTTTGTCACCAATTTTAATCATAGTTTTTATTTTGCTAAACACTTGATTCATGGCTTTGGTTCACCAAAAACCAAATATCTTACACCTCCGGTTGTAATTATAAAGGGATTGTAAGATTTATATAAAACAAAAGACCAGCCTGTTAAAAGACTGGTCTCTTTATTAATAACCGGTGGTGGAAGATTACATCATTCCGCCCATTCCGCCCATTCCGGGAGCTCCTCCACCCATAGGCATAGGACTCTCTTCTTTCTTCTCTGCTAAAACGCACTCGGTTGTCAGGAACATACCTGCAACGGAGGCTGCGTTCTCAAGAGCGATACGAGTCACTTTGGTAGGGTCAATCACCCCTGCTGCAAGAAGGTTTTCGTATTTATCTGTCCTTGCATTATAGCCATAGTCTCCCTTGCCCTCTTTAACTTTCTGAATAACAATGCTGCCTTCAATGCCTGCATTTTCAACAATCATTCTCAACGGCTCCTCAATAGCACGAGAGATGATTGCAATACCGGTGTTCTCATCTTCATTTTCACCTTTGAGATTCTTGATTGCATCAATGGCACGGATGTAAGCAACACCACCACCAGGTACTATACCCTCTTCAACAGCTGCACGGGTTGCGCTTAGTGCATCGTCAACTCTGTCTTTTTTCTCTTTCATCTCCATCTCTGAAGCGGCTCCAACATAAAGGACTGCAACACCACCTGCTAGTTTAGCAAGGCGCTCCTGAAGTTTTTCTCTGTCGTAGTCACTTGTAGTAGTCTCCATCTGTTTGCGAATCTGGGCGACTCTCTTCTCAATTGCACTCTTCTCTCCGGAACCATTAACGATAGTTGTATTCTCCTTGTCAATTGAAATTTTCTCAGCAACACCAAGCATTTCAAGTGAGGCAGCATCCAGTCTTATACCCTTCTCCTCAGAAACTACTGTTCCTCCTGTCAGGATAGCGATATCCTCAAGCATCTCTTTTCTTCTGTCACCAAATCCGGGAGCCTTAACAGCTGCAATTTTCAAAGTTCCGCGAAGACGGTTTACAACCAAGGTTGCCAATGCCTCCCCGTCAACATCTTCTGCAATAATTACAAGTGCTCTTCCGCTTTGAGCAACAGGCTCAAGTACAGGAAGCAGATCTTTCATTGTTGAGATCTTCTTGTCTGTGATTAGGATGTACGGATTGTCAAGAACAGCCTCCATCTTTTCTGGGTTGGTCATAAAATATGGAGATATATAACCGCGGTCAAACTGCATTCCTTCTACAACCTTAACCTCTGTATCTGTTCCTTTTGCCTCTTCAACGGTAATTACACCCTCTTTTTTAACTTTACTCATTGCATCAGCAATTAGCTTACCAATGGTAATATCATTGTTTGCAGATATGGTTGCTACCTGCTCAATTTTTGTTATATCGTCACCAACTGACTGACTCTGGCTTTTTAGGGATGCAACAACAGCCTCAACAGCCTTGTCAATTCCTCTCTTAAGGTCCATTGGATTTGCTCCGGCAGTCACATTTTTCAATCCAACATTAATAATGGATTGTGCAAGAACAGTAGCAGTTGTTGTGCCATCACCTGCCTGATCAGCTGTCTTTGAAGCAACTTCCTTAACCATTTGAGCACCCATATTTGCAAAACGGTCTTCAAGCTCCACCTCTTTTGCAACTGTTACTCCATCCTTGGTTATCTGAGGAGAACCATACTTTTTGTCTATAACTACATTTCTCCCTTTTGGGCCAAGTGTTACCTTAACTGCATTTGCCAAGGCATCTACACCCTCTTTCATCAGGTTGCGTGCCTCTATATTGAATTTTATCTCTTTTGCCATAATATTGGTTGTTTTATTTATTAGTTAATTAGTTAAGGACAGCCAGTATGTCTGACTGACGCATCATCAGATAATCTTTTCCATCTACATTGATCTCTGTGCCTGCATATTTTCCGTAAAGCACATTGTCACCTACCTTCAGCTCCATTGGCTCATCTTTTTTTCCGCTTCCAACTGCAACTACTTTTCCTGCCTGTGGTTTCTCTTTGGCTGTATCAGGAATGTAAATGCCGCTTGCTGTTTTTGTTTCGGCCTCTTTAGGCTCAATCAAAACTCTGTCTGCTAGTGGTTTAATGTTCATAATTTTAAACTTTTAATTTATTATATGTTTATATGATTATTTAATTTTGCACAAAGATAAGACGCAAAAGGAGTGCCAATCAGCAATACTGACAATTTGTCTGTATATTTGCAGGGGTTAAAAGTCTTACTGAAGAAAAATAGTCATGAAAAGAGAGAGTGAACTTCCGGATGATGATTCAAGATTCATGGAGATAGCATTGAAGGAGGCAAAGAAGGCTCTGGAACTGGATGAAGTTCCTGTTGGAGCAATAATTGTCTCTGGCGGATCAGTTATAGCAAGAGCACACAACCTTACCCAAAGATTGAATGACGCAACTGCTCACGCAGAGATGCAGGCTATTACAATGGCTACTGCCAGATTTGGGGGGAAATATCTTGAAAATTGCACTCTCTATGTAACTTTGGAGCCTTGCGCAATGTGTGCTGCAGCGCTATCATGGTCACAGATAGGAAGGATTGTGTATGGTGCCTCAGACTCCAAAAGGGGTTATACACTATACTCTCCTTCGCTTCTTCATCCAAAAACAGAAGTTTCACAAGGAGTTCTTGAAGATACATGTTCTTCAATGGTTAAAGATTTTTTTAAGTCAAAAAGATGATAGAATTTCTTGAAAGTTATGGATTCCTTGGCCTTTTTACCGGATCCTTTCTGGCTGCGACTATAGTGCCATTTAGTTCCGATGTGCTTATTATTGGTGTTCTAGTGGCCGGAATGAATCCTCTCTATGCATTTCTTTGGGCAACAGCAGGGAATTGGCTTGGAGGGCTTACATCATACTGGATTGGCCATTTTGGTAAATGGCAGTGGATAGAGAAGTGGATGGGTGTCTCGGAGGAGAAACTACTGAGGCAGAAACACTGGATTGACAAACACGGATCTCTCATCGCTTTTTTCAGTTGGGTGCCATTCTTTGGTGATGTCTTATCTCTTGGTCTGGGCTTTTATAAGGTGAATTTTACTAAATCTGCAATCTTTATGTTGATAGGTAAGGCTGTCAGATATGCTTTCTGGATTTTACTCTATTTTATGCTTGGAGATACCCTTGCTGATTTCAAGATTCTTTGAAAATTTTTGTTTTTTATGAAAAAGCTATATATTTGCACCCTCAATTGAGAACCACATTGACCCATGGTGTAATGGTAGCACTACTGATTTTGGTTCAGTCAGTCTAGGTTCGAATCCTGGTGGGTCAACTTGAGGTAGGGGATGTCTGAAAGGTCATCCCCTTTTTTTTATCTTTGTTAAATGTCACAGAAAACTCCAAAAGTTTCAGTAATAATTCCTGTATACAGGGTCTCTTCACTTATTGAGAGATCCCTTAATTCAATAATTAATCAGACTTTCAGAGATTTTGAACTGATTCTGATTGATGATTGCGGGAAAGATAACAGTATTGAAATTGCAGAGAGTTTGCTCTCCCTCTCTTGGTTAAAGGGTTTATACAGGATTGAATATAATTGTAGAAATCTTGGAGTCTCTGCATCCAGGAGAAGAGGTATGGAGGTTGCGTCAGGAGATTATATTATTCACCTGGATTCTGACGACTATTTTGAACCAGATTTACTTGCTCTGCTTTACCGCGCTATTAATGAGAGTGACTCTGAAATATCAGTTTGCGGTTATTGGAAAGAGAAGAGAGGATTTTCAGAAAAACATTCACCTTCAGTGAAGTCCCCCTTGGTAATTGAAAGTATCGAAGAGAGAGGCAGGTATATTGGGGAGATTCTGGCCAATAAGGCACCGTCTGCACTTTGGAATAAACTAGTTAAAAGGGAGGTTTATGAGAGAGGAGAGATATCATTTTTACCGGATTTAAGAGATGATCTCTCTGTTACTCCTCTTCTTGTGATGAGTGCAAAAAGGGTTGTAATAATACCTGATGCATTAGTTCACTATGTAATGTTTAATACCTCTTCTGTATCCTATACCCTGGGACATCTTAAACTGGTTGCTGCAGCCCTTAATTACCTTGATAACAGACTCTCCGGTGAGGTTAAAGATATGTGCAGCAGAGAGATCCTTTCATATAAGGTCAGGATACGAAGGAGAATAATGCTTCACCGGGATTTGTCTGTCAGCTCACTAAATAGTGTTTTACATCTTTTTCCAGAGGTAAATGCTGAGTTAAAAGGGGGTAATAACCCTGAGACAAAAAAACACTTTAGAGTACTGGCCCAGTTGAGCGCTGATGGTAATTCTCTTTTGTTAAGGGGATTGGTTTGGGTATTAAGAATGTTACCCTCTTGAAATAATTGAGATTAGCTCTCTCTCCCTTTTTTCTATGGTAAATAGTGCCATTACCCTCTCTCTCATAGCCGGTGCGTAATCTTCACTTTCAGCGGCAAGTCTTGCTATTGCATTGATTGCTTCATGAACAGAACTCTCTTTCTCCTCTCTTCTGAATATATCACTGTCTGATGCATAAATTATCTCTCCAAGTCCTCCCGACACCTCAGGCATTCCTCCGGCTTTTGTTGTCAGAGGCATACAACCATGAAACATAGCTTCCGCAAGCGAAAGTGAGAAACTCTCTCTTCTTGAGAGCTGACAATATACTTTTGATTTGTGATAGTATTCTGTAAGGCGTGAGTGTTCTATTACAGGGATGATAGTCAGGTTTTTTGGTATATCTGCAGGCTTAATACCTGCTCTCTCCGGATCTGTTCCTATCAGGGTAAATTTCTGAGCAGGCATTGCTCGTGCCAGCTCAAGGAATCTGTCTATTCCTTTAATAAAGAAGCTTTGCCTTGTTTGTGAAATGGCTACGCATAATACTCCTCCTCTGCTACCCTCCGGAGGTAGTTTTGTTTTTGAGGTATCAGGAAAACTCATCCCATTGTAAACCAGCAGTGCCGGAGTGTCAGGTGCCAGACTTCTTACAACTCTTCTGATATGGTTAGAAACGCAAAGATTTGCCGTAGATGATCTCATAGAATTTCTGGCCATCCATCCCCTTATTGGGTTTACAAAACTCCCGTATTTGTATTTTTTTACTCTGCAGATGTCATAACCACCAATAACCAGGTAACACCTCTTCCCGGTAATTTTTGCAAACAGAGATGGAAGCCAGGAGTGATAGTCTGCAAACCAGATGTAAACAATATCAAAATTGCGAATATTGAAGATCAGATAGAAGAGTTGTCTGAAAAGGGCAAAAAGCTGAATCGCCTGATTTCTGTTGTCTGTTACAAGCCTTTTGACTTCGTAATGTCTGGACAAAATATCTATATCTCCACGAATGAATGTGGAGTCTCTGGTATAAACAAAGAGGACTCTCTTTATCTCTTTTTCCATCTATTTTGTGTGAACCAGTATGGCATTCGCCACTTTTCGCTCACCTTTGTTGTCAAATTTCCTGTTGTCTGTAGGGTGGTTAACCACACCATTATCAGAGGCACCTTCTACATAGAGGGTTGTAGAACCCCCACCGTCAAGGTTGATTGCATAATCTGCACCAAGCCATCTCATTATATCCTGGAGCTCTTTAAGAGAGACTCCTGCCGCCTCTGTTGATCTTCCATCGGCCGTTAACAGTAATATAGTGCCATCAGCCCTTTTCCCCACTGCTGTTCTCGGATGTCTTGTTGTGTAGAATGAATCCTTAGATAACGCTAAGTCTTCTCCGGATACCCTTAAAATAGGGCCTGTTGTAAGCACCTCGTCTGCTTTGATATATCTCTCCCACTCCCGAAGCATATCTGCTTTCAGGATGAATAACTCTCCCCTGAAGATTGCGATGGCTCCAAGCTGATGCATTGCCCTTCCCTTTGAGGGCCATGTGTTGGGTGCAAGTTGCTTGTTCTCCTTTCTTATGTAATCAACAGAATTGTAATCTTCTGTGTTAATACCACTTTTGAACTTGAAGAAAGAGCCGTTAAGCGCAATTTTTGCACCGGCATCTTTAGCCATTTCGCTAGTCTGCTTTAAAACGGGACTTGCAAAAATCTCAACTCTTGCATTTGATTCAGGGGCTATTTCAACAACTGAGATAAACTGTCTGGATGAGAATAATTGTTGATCATTGAAATGGGCCCGCTTTAAAACAATACCCTCTGAAATTACAGATAAATCCCATTTGGCACCAGCCATTGCAATTGAGTCAACTGTCAGGAGAGAGTTTTGTCCAAAGCAGACAATTGAGATAAAAGTTAGTGCCAGCAGTGCAAGTTTTCTTCTGATCATTTTTACTGAATTTCAATTATTGCTTCTGAAACATTAATCATATAGTCACCTGCCTTTTCGCACTCAGCGACTATATCCATATAGTATACACCTGTCTGGTAGCCGTATTTGTTGTTCTCAAGATTAAAGAGGTGCTCCTCTTTGAGAAGATTTCTGTACTCGTTAATCTGCTCCTCTGAATCAACGGCATTGGATATTCCGTCCAGCTTAGTATAACCCTTGTCAAGATTATTAATCATATGGTCAAAAGCTCTGTCAAGAAGGTCAAACATATGGTCAAGCTTATCGCAGACATCGTCTGAGAAGTTTTTCTTATGTACTCTAAGTCTGTTTAGAATCCTTGCAATGTTGTATCCTGAATCACCAAGGCTCTCAATTTCGCTTATAATTTTGTACATTGCCTGCAATCTTCTTCCACTCTCTTCACTAAGCTCTCCCTCTGAAACATTGTTAAGGTAATTTGCAATTTCAAGCTCTACTTTGTCGGTAATTTGTTCATAGTGCTCAATCTTAGCGTATAACTCATCAAATTTATCCGAGTTGCATAATCTCATAGCCTCCCTGGCGTAGGAAAACTCCTGCTTTGCGAGTTTGGCAAAATCAGTTATCTCTGACTTGGCCTGCGAGAGAGAGAGCTCGGCAGTGCTAAGAACACCCCCCTGTATATATTTTAATCGGAAAACCTCCTCTGTGTCTTTAGTCTTAATAACATAGCTTACAAGTTTAACTATTTGATTTGTAAAGCCTACAAGAAGCAAGGTATTGGTTATGTTGAAAAGTGTATGCAGGAACGATACGCCATAAAGAGTTGCCTCTGATGACACAAAAGGATCTAATCCAAATACGGATATTGTTATTTTTGCTACTATGCTTAGTACCGGCCTGAAAAATGCTAATACCCAAATTACTCCAAATATGTTGAATACTAAGTGGGCAAGTGCTGCTCTTCTGGCTGAGACATTTGCCACGGCTGCTGCTATATTTGCTGTTATAGTAGTTCCAATGTTCTCGCCCAGTACCATTGCTGCTGCCATTTCAAATGGAATCCATCCGTAGCTGCTCATAACTAATGTTAAAGCCATAGTTGCGCTTGAAGACTGCATTATTATGGTAAGTAATGTTCCAATAAGAACAAAAATCAAAACAGAACCATAGCCATATTTTGTCCAGCCTTGCAGGAACTCAAAAACCTCTGGGTTTGCCCTCAGGTCAGGTACAGAGTCTTTTAGGAATGTTAACCCCAAAAATAGCAGGGAAAAACCAATGATTAACTCACCAACAGATTTCTTTTTCTTTGATTTGAACATCATTAGCGTAAATCCTACGCCTATTAATGGTATAGATAGTACAGAGATGTCAAATTTAAAGCCAAGCATGGAGATAATCCAGGCAGTTACGGTGGTTCCGATATTTGCACCCATTATCACTCCAACAGATTGAACCAAAGAGAGCAAGCCGGCATTTACAAAACTCACGACCATTACAGTTGTAGCACTGGATGACTGAATAATTGCTGTGATAAACAGACCTGTCAGAACTCTTTTTAGAGAATTTGATGTCATTGCAGCAAGTATGCTCCTCATCTTCTCTCCGGCAACCTTTTGAAGGGCTCCGCTCATAAGTGTCATACCATACAAGAAGAGTCCCAGGGAACCTAAAAGTTTTAGTATTTGATATACTATTTCCATTGATTTGGGGTGTTAGTTTTCAGTCACAAATATAGTTTATAAAAATTTGTGATTCATAAATCTGTCGCAATTTTCATAACTTTACGGCACAAAAAAATATCAGATGAACCGCTCTCTCAGGTATCTAATAGCTGCGATTTTTTCTTTAGTGTTTTATTGGCAATCTTTTGCTCAGTTCTACTCAACCGGAAGTGATCCTTCTCATTTAAAATGGAGAGAGATAAAGACGGAGAGATACTACATCATATATCCATCAGAGATAGATTCTCTTGCCAGACGATATTCATTATTACTTGAGAGAAGCGCAGATGCAATAAACCAGCCTTTAAGGTCAAAACCCAGAAAACTCCCTGTAGTCCTTCATCCACATAATGTTTACAGTAACGGAATGGTTACCTGGGCGCCAAGGAGAATGGAGTTGTATACAACGCCTCCATCGTTCGGGGGATATTCAATGAACTGGGAGAAACAACTTGTACTTCACGAGGGGAGGCATGTAGCTCAAATGACAATGTTTGAAAGGGGTATTTTCAAGCCTCTCTCCTGGCTTATCGGTGAGCAGGCCGTAGGCATAGGTGCCGGACTCTACATAAATAAATGGGCGCTGGAAGGGGATGCTGTCATAGCCGAAACCGCTAATTCCAGTGCAGGTAGAGGGAGAAATCCGTCACATCTTCTATATTTTAAAGCTGCTTTTCTTGATGGAGATTTCCGAAACATTCAGCAGTGGGCCTTTGGCTCTTTTAAAAAATTCACACCGGATGAATATAGTCTTGGCTATCTTTTACTATCCGGAATGAGATTCAGATCAGGGAACAGTTATCTGATGGGGGATGTTATGACTACCCTGGTTGATCAGTTTTATAATCCCTCCGGGACCTCTATGGCTTATAAAAGGGCATCGGGATATACTGTTGAGGAGAACCTAAGAATCACGGCTCAGTCAATGACAAAACTATGGAGAGAAGAAGATTCTTTAAGGGCTCCATTTACAAGTTTTAAATATTTAACTCCGGAAACAGAAGACTATGTTTCGTATACATCTTCAATGATTACTCCTGATGGTATCTCATATGCTGTTAAAACCGATCTTGATGAAGCTCCCCGGTTGGTCAAAGTTTTTCAGGATGGGAGGGAGGAGACTCTGCTCTTCCTTGGAAGAGTAAATGGAGAGCCGGTACTGAAGAACAATAGATTATACTGGAGTGAGAGTATTCCTTCGTTAAGGTGGGAGCATGAGAGTTATGCAGAGATAGTAGAGTGGGATTTAAAAACGAACAATAGAACAAGGCTGACAAAAAATGCAGTCTATATGAATCCATCTCTCTCTGAAGATGGGAAGTTAATGGCTGTGGCAGAATACCACAGAACAGGTGGAAGCTCCCTTGTCCTTCTGAATATGGATGGATTTTTAATCAACTCTGTCCGCAGAGCACCTTTAAACGGACAGATAAAGGAATCGCTCATAATCGGAGATAGAGTCTTTTGCTCAATTATCACGGAAAACGGACTCGGTCTGTTTTCAATTGGCATTAGTGGTGGTGAGTGGATTCGTGAGATTGCAGAACAGAGACAAACTATTGAGAGCCTCTCTGAGATGGAGGGCTCAGTTCTTTTTACCAGTGATATGGATGGGACTGATAATATTTACCACTATGACCCATCTGCCAGATTTACAAGAAGGCTGACATCTGCTCCTCTGGCAGCTAAATCACCCCAATTTTGCAAAATCAGGGGCTCAGTTATTTATTCGAATTACACAAAAAATGGATACAAAATAGTTGAATCTCCTGTGGATTCTCTCAAATGGGAGCCAGCTAATCTATCCAACCCTTTCAAATTTGTTATGGCTGAGGAGCTTTCATTACAGGCTAAATTTAATATTGATACAGTTGATCTTGATGGGACTGAGAGGCTTGTTTCAAAACCATACAGAAAAGGGCAGCACCTTTTCAGACTGCACTCCTGGACGCCACTGTTTGTAAATACTGATATTCTTAATAATATATCTTATGAGAATTTGTATAATATCGTCTCACCTGGAGCATCTGTTTATACCCAAAACTCTTTGGGAACAGCTGAGGGTATGCTTGGGTATTCATATCATGGAGGATTCCATTCGGGGCATTTGAGGTTTACATACAGAGCTCTTTATCCTGTTTTTGAATTTAGGGCAGATCTCAATGACAGGGATAAACAAAGAATCACTCTTGTTTCAGGGGACCTTTTTAACCCGGAAATGGTGGCTGACACAATTATCGGGTCTCCATACCTTAATGCATCAATGCTGGCTTATGTGCCGCTTAATCTCTCTTCAGGAGGATGGTCCAGAGGGCTAATCCCAAAACTTAACTGGAGATACACTAATGACTCCTATTATTCGTTCAGAGAGGCTAAATACCAGGATTATCAGCATATAACTTTGGGTATTCAATACTATCAGATCCAGAGAATGGCGCTTAGAAACCTTTTTCCCAAATGGGGATTTGGAGTAAATTTTCAGTATAATATGATGCCTTTTGCCGGAGAGAACTTTGGATCAACGTTCTATTTTAACTCTTATGGTTACCTGCCGGGAGTTATGAAGAATCACGGCATTAAGCTCTCATTTGCCTACCAAAGACAGTTTTACGGAGGTAAGCGTTATCTTATGAGAAACCTGGCTGCTTCTCCCAGAGGATACAACTCGCATTATAGTATTAATTATGCATCATTATTCGCAGACTATGCAATTCCTGTAAATCTTGGTGACATTACAATCTCTTGGTTATTATATTTAAAGAGAGCAAGGATAATTCCATTTTTTGACTGGGCCTACAGCAGAGGAATGAATGACTCCAGACATCTCTACTCTGCCGGCACTGATGTTCTTATTGATTTTAACATATTCAATATCCCTTTACCACTGACTGCAGGGGTCAGGTTTATAAGGACAGGAGAGTCCAGAAACATATTCCAGTTTTTATTCACAACACCTCTATTATGATAAAATTTAGCAGAATCAACACTCTTAGTCCATTCGACTGGTTTCTTATTTCAGGTGTTATTGTTTCCAACATCCTTCATATGCTGTTAACTGACAGTTTTGACCTTATGGGTTCTGCTGCTGCCATTACAGGAGTTGTTTGTGTTGTTCTTGTTGCCAGAGGCAATATCATCAATTATTTTTTTGGACTTGTAAATGTATCACTGTATGCGATTATTGCATTTAAGGCAGAGCTTTACGGAGATGCAGTGTTGAACGCATTCTACTATCTTCCGATGCAATTTGTCGGATGGTTTATGTGGATGAAGAAGAGAGAAAATAAAGAGTCTGTAACTATTGTGGGAAAGAGGTTTAAAGCTAAAGAGAGGATTATTCTCTTTCTTGTTTCTGCTACTCTGGTTTTAATTGTGGCTTTTATTCTTGATAATTTTGGAGACCCCCAGCCGCTAAAGGATTCTGCTACAACGGTTTTATCAGTAATTGCAATGTATTTAATGGTTAAAACCTATATGGAGCAGTGGGTTTTGTGGGTAACTGTAAATGTAATAAGTATTGTAATGTGGTCCTTTGCATTTGCAAACGGAGAAGATCACTCTGTTTTAATGGTTATTATGTGGCTTTTCTACCTTGCAAACTCTGTTAACGGATGGAGAAACTGGGTAAGGCTTACTAAAGGTACTCCCCGGACTCAAAATAGTGATGTAGAATATTAGCTACACGAGCACCTGCAACTCTCTGAATCTCCTCTAAAGAGGAGGATCTTATTGCCTGAATACTTTTAAAATGGGCAAGAAGTTTTTGGATGCTTTTCTCTCCAATTCCTTTAATTTCTGCGAGTTCAGATTCTATTTGACCCTTACTTCTCTTTTTTCGGTGGTGTGTTATTCCAAATCTGTGAGCTTCGTCTCTTAACTGCATTAAAACCCTAAGAGTAGAGCTGTTTTTATCCAGAAAAAGAGGATGAGGGTCTCCCGGTACAATAAGCTCTTCAAGCCTTTTTGCGATTCCTACCAATTTTATTCTTTTCTCTAGACCCAGCTCTTCCATTGCTTCATATGCAGCATTAACCTGCCCTCTGCCACCGTCAATTACCACCAGTTGAGGGAGGCTACTCTCCTCCTCAACCATTCTTGAATATCTTCTGTTGACTACCTCTTTCATTGTTGCAAAATCATTTGCTCCAACTACTCTTTTGACATTGAAGTGTCTGTAATCTTTTTTGCTTGGCACACCATCTTTGAATACAACACAAGCAGATACCGCATACTTGCCCTGAATGTTTGAATTATCAAAACACTCAATATGAATCGGAGTGTCTGTCAGGTTCAGATCTGTTTTGATAGATTCAAGAACTCTCTCTCTCTGTTCATCAGGTCTTAGAATTTGCTCTTGTTTAATCTTCTCCAGTTTGAAAATCCTTGCATTTTTGAGACTTAGCTCCAGTAAACTAAGTTTTTCACCCCTTTTAGGTATATGAATCCGGGAAGGTGTAAAGTCTCCCTCAGGAGGGTACTCTGTTATGATTTCTTCTGACAGGGGAGAGAATCTTTCTCCGATTGATATTATAAATCGGCTTAATACATTCTCCCTCACTTCGTCAATGGGAATCTTCATCTCAACATTCATTGACTGGATAACAGATCCGTTAACTACCCTCATCCAGTTACCAAATGCAGCGCTATTTTCAAAGACCAGGGAAAAAATATCAATATTGGTGAGGCTCTGACTTACCACCAGAGATTTACTGTAATGTCTGTTAAGCGTCTCCAGCCTAATCTTAGCCTCTTGTGCCTCTTCAAATCTGAGTTCTGATGAGGCAAGATGCATCTCCTCTCTAATTTCACCGGCGAGAGCTGCTGTCTCTCCTTTCAATATTAGCTTTATCCTCTCTATCTGGGAGTTGTATTCCTCTTCGCTTTGCTGAGAGACACAGGGAGCCTTGCATTTTCCAATATGAAACCTTAAACAGGGTCTGAAATTTTTTGATTTAATATTCTCTGGTGTAAGAGAGAGTTTGCAATTCCTTATTTTAAAGAGAGCGTCTATTATATCTAAAAGATTATATGCGTGTGAAACATTACTGTATGGTCCATAATATAGAGAGCCATCTTTGAGTAACTTTCTTGTTAAAAACACTCTTGGAAAGGGCTCTTTTTTTATGCATATCCAAGGATAGGTTTTACCATCCTTAAGCATTACATTATATCTGGGCTGATATTTCTTTATTAGAGTATTCTCAAGAAGGAGCGCTTCGGACTCACTCCCTACTATGGTGTGCTCAAAGCTTGCAATCCTTGAGACCATTACTCTTGTTTTGGGAGTCAGCCCCTCAGGGGCCTGAAAATATTGGGATACCCTGCTTCTGAGATTCTTTGCTTTTCCTACATAAATAATGGTTCCATCCTTGTTCAGAAAGCGATAAACTCCCGGAAGCTGAGGCAGGATTTTAACACTATCCTTGAGATCTTCTCGATTATCTATTGATTTCATATTTGTAAAAGTAACAAATAAACTATATTTGCAAGGGATATGGATGCAAAACTAATAACGAAGAGTCACATTAAGAAGGCTGTAAATGTCCATGGTTTGCCTGGCAATATTATTGCCGGTATTGCGATGCACTTGCTGGGAATATGCAGAATTAACAAGTTACACGCAAAAGTTGCTAATTACAATGGCAGGGATTTTTCTACAGCACTTCTGAAAGAGATGAATGTTGGGTACGAAATTCCACCTAAGGAGTTGGAGTACATACCTCAGGAGGGCCCTTTCATTGTAGTCTCAAATCATCCGTTTGGAGCAATTGACGGTATTGTGTTGATAGATATATTCAGTGCAGCTCGCCCAGACACAAAATTTCTCACAAATTTTATCCTGTCTCACATTGATAATCTTAAAGAGTTCTTCTTTCCTGTAAATCCATTTACGGAGAAACCGGATATAGCTCAAAGTTTTTCCGGGCTCAGGATGGCTTCAGAAAGTATTAAAAATGGTTCTCCTTTGTGTCTCTTTCCTGCAGGAGAGGTTGCCACAACTTATGGTTCATCAATTATTCAGGACAAAGAGTGGCAATCTACAATTATTAAATTAATCAGAAACTCCGGTGTTCAGGTATTACCTGTCTATGTTCACGGAACAAATTCTCATTTTTTCCACTGGCTGGGGAAGGTTCATCCTTTGCTTAGAACTATGAGACTTCCCGGAGAGCTTTTAAATAAGAGGAACAGGACGATTCAGGTTAGGATAGGAAAACCTGTAACAACGAATGAACTTGCTGAATACAAAGATCTAAAAGAGCTGGGAGGATATCTCAGAAGCAGAACATATGCCCTGGAGGGTAATGTTCAATTAAAAGTTATTCATCCTGAGGAGGTTTACTCAACACCTATTGCTCTACCCAAAAACAGAAGAGCACTAATAAAAGAGATAAATTCATTACCAAAGGAGAAACACCTCTTTACAACAGGGAATTACAGCTGCTATCTGACGGATTCAAAGTCTATCCCTCTAACAATGCACGAGCTGGGAAGAAAAAGAGAGGAGGCCTTCAGGGCGGTTGGTGAGGGAACAAAATCGGCACTGGATATCGATGTTTATGATGAGTACTACAGGCATCTCTTTCTTTGGGATAAGCAGAAGGGGAAAATAGTTGGGGCATACAGACTGGGTTATGGTGATGAAATACTTAAATCTAAGGGTGTAAAAGGGTTTTATACAAAAACGCTTTTTGACTACGATCCTGAGTTTTCAAAGTACTTAAGTAAATCAATAGAACTGGGACGCTCTTTTGTAACACTGGAATATCAGAAAGAGGCTCTACCTCTTATGCTCCTGATAAAGGGTTTGTTATACTCTGTGCTAAACAATCCAAATGTACAGTATCTTATTGGCCCTGTTAGCATAAGTTCGTGGTATCCAAAATTCTATCGCAGTCTGATGATAGAATATCTTAAAAAATATCACTCTGTTGAGAAGTTAGACAAACTGATGAGACCAAAAAACCCGTTTTTTCCTAACTTTCACAGATGCAATCCTGATATGCTTTTAAGTGGGAGCAAGGCAGATTCAATTGAGAAGTTTGACAGGTATATTTTGAAGCTGAGTGATGGAGAGTACCGGTTACCAACTCTGGTAAAGAAATATTTGAAAATTAACGCCAGAATTCTCAATTTTAATGTAGATCCGGATTTCAACTACTGTGTTGACGGACTTGTTTTTATGGATCTTTCAAAAGTTCCAGAGCAAGAGATAAGGATGCTTGCCAGAGACGAAAAGAATATTGACAGTGTTCTTAGTAGATTTGGTATAGAGAATTCTCAGGGCACTGGATCATAACCACTTCCTCCCCAAGGGTGGCATCTGGAGATTCGCTTTATTGCAAGCCACAAACCTTTTACAGGGCCGTGCTTCTTTACAGCTTCAAGAGAATAGGCCGAACAAGTAGGTGAATATCTGCATGATTGAGGTTTAAGAGGAGAAATGCAGTACTGGTAGCACTTAATTACTAATATTAGAGGTAGAGTTGCTGCTTTTATCAAGAGCCGCTTTAATTTTTGCCAGTCCATCTGATAGAGATTTGTCAATTTTATGAAATTCTGTTAAAGAGGAGCTTATGTAAATTACAGCAATATCCATACCTGTAAATAACCCTCTCTCTCCACATCTCCAGCTCTCTTTAATCCGCCTTTTAAGCAGATTTCTGTCAACAGCATTTTTATGAGCCCTTTTTGGAATTGAGATAAGTATCCTGTTATTTATTAGATTGTTGGGCTTGTAATATAATTTGAGGGGGAACACAAAACAAGATTCTCCGCTTTCAAAAAGCGAAGTGATAGCCTTTTTATTGCACAATCTCTCCCCTTTTGGGAATTCGTTAGTGTTCTCCGGCATATCTTGCTTATTAAAATTATTTAATCTCCAGGTAGTTTTGAAGAGCTTTTGCTATTGAGGGGGCCTCCGGTGTTGGAGCAACCACCTCTGCAGTGAATTTTGCAGCTTTTAGAGCTTTAAGTGTTCCGGCACCAAATGTTGCGAACTTTGTACCATTTTGAACAAAATCAGGAAAGTTCTCCTGGAGTGATTTAATATCGCTGGGACTGTAAAATACAAGAAAATCGTACTTCTGCAGATCAATAGCAGAGAGGTCACTGTTAACTGTTTTAACAAAAACAGCTGTAGTGTGCTTTATTTTAGCCTTTACAAACAACTTGTGCAGATCTGTTTTGCAGTTATCTGCCGCAGTAATCATAAAGTTCTCGTTTTTGTGTTTTGAATTGATAAGATCAATTATTGATGAATTGGTTCCGTTGCCAAAGAATATCTTTCTTTTGCGGTATACGATATACTTTTGCAGATAGAGGGCAACTGCCTCTGAAATGCAAAAATATTTCATAGTTTCAGGAACTGTAATCCTTAATTCTTCACAAATCTTAAAGAATGCATCAATAGCAGATCTTGCAGAGAAAACTATTGCGGTTGAATCAGGTATGGAGACCTTCTGTAAACGGAATTCCTTAGCAGACAATGGTTCAACTTTAAAAAAGGGTATAAAGTCAATAGTTATCTTGTGCTTTGTAACCAATTCAGAATAAGGAGATCCGTTGGCAGGTTCTGGTTGAGCAATTAAAATATTCTTTATCTTCATTTTATCAGAGCGAGAGTATAAAGTGTACTAAAAGTACTATGGGTAAAAATTCAGCGCCGCAAAGATACAAAATATAAAAAAAATGTGAGTATCGTTGGCCAATTATTATTTGACTACTTCGAATCAAATACAATATATAAACGGGTAAAATGCAGATAATCATAGCGTAAATCTGAATCTCTCCGGAATAGTCATTTGTTACTACTTGAGCAAGAAGAGAGGGAAAAGTAACGATTGTTGCCAATATTATATGATTGTAACCCACTTTTTCAAGTAATGTAAATGTGTTTTTATCCCTGTTCAGCCAGGAGAGAAGCTTAAAAATCAACTTCTTTACAATTCCAAGCAATATAAGAATGCTAAAGAATAAAATCAGAAACAGCGGCGGATAAATTCCAAATCTTAACTGGATGTAACTACCCGCCATTATGGTGACAATCACGGGAAAATAGATAAGAGAAACAAGAAAAACAACATTCCTCATATTGGATAATGATAGCTTCTCTTCTATTTTGTAATGATTTTTTAAATTAAAGGTGCTTCTAAATACAGATGGTATTACGGTAAGAATTTCCCTGGAAAAAAATATAAGGATTACAAAAAAGGCAAGAATGATAAATGAGAGAAGCACATCTGTAATAGCAGCATTGCCAAATTCCTCTGCAGGAGGTATTGAAGATACAATTTTGGATCCGGCCTCCCACAGGGAGTCTGCAGGAAAAACCTTTTCCATAATCAATTACCTCTTTTTGCATTGTAACCTGAAGATTGAAGCAGAGATACCACCCTGTCACGAAAATCTCCCTGAAGAATAATTTCTCCATCTTTTACTGATCCTCCGGTCCCGCACTTGTTTTTAAGTAGTTTTCCCAAGGATTCGAGATCCTCTTCCTTTCCTGAGAAGCCTTTTACCAGTGTTACCTGTTTCCCTGCGCGATGTCTTTTGTCAATAGAGACTATTAATCTCTGCTTTCCCGGGGCCAGAGTCTCAGAATGTACACTCTCTTCATCTGAATTTTGGTAGCTAAAATCCGGATTAGTAGAGAATACAACTCCCAGTCTGCTTTTCCAGTCAGTTTGACTCATTAAACATTAATTTTGTGCAAATTTAGGCAGAATATTTCAAAATAGTATCTTTGCAAGATAAAGTGAATGTAAACACAAAAACACCCTTATGGAGCTGAAAAAATTCAAACTTATTAATAATCTTCTGGGAGTATTTGTACTCCTGGTAGCATCTGTAACTTATCTCTCTACAATAGAGCCCACCACAAGTTTCTGGGATTGCGGTGAATTTATAGCATCTTCATATAAACTAGAGGTTGGACACCCTCCCGGAAATCCGGTTTTTCAGCTTATTGCAAGATTCTTTACCTTGCCTGCAGGACCAGAGAAGGCTGCCATGATGGTTAATGCAATGAGTGCAATGTGCTCTGCATTTACAATTATGTTCTTGTTCTGGACCATTACTCATTTAGGAAGAAGAGTAACAGAGAAGAGTAGAAAGGAGGTTTCCGGCAGTGGATCATTAGCAATTTTTGGTGCCGGACTGGTGGGTGCCTTGGCTTATACATTTTCAGATACTTTTTGGTTTTCAGCCGTTGAGGGGGAGGTTTATGCAATGTCCTCACTATTTACTGCAGTAGTTTTCTGGGCAATGCTTAAATGGGAAGAGGAGGCCGGTTCACCACACGCAAACAGATGGATTGTGCTGATTGCATTATTAATGGGTTTATCGATTGGGGTTCACCTGCTTAATCTTTTGGCAATTCCGGCAATTGTGTTTATTTACTATTATAAAAATTACGAGGTTTCAACAAAAAGAAGTTTCTATGTTTTACTGGTATCTGCTGTTTTACTTGCAGTAATACTGTATGGGATAATTCCACTGCTTCCAAAGATTGCATCGTGGGTGGATCTCCTATTTGTAAACGGAATGGGATTTCCATTCAATTCAGGAGCAGCATTTTTCTTAATTTCCATACTTGCGGCATCATTGTGGGGGATTTTCTACACTTTCAAAAAGAAGAGTGTTTTATGGAATACAATCCTGCTCAGCTTTACAATGATTGTTATTGGTTACTCTGCATTTGCTGTTGTAATTATCAGATCTTCTGCAAATACGCCTACAAACGAAAATCAACCTGATAATCCTTTCTCACTTGTTCGATATCTTGCAAGGGAGCAGTACGGGAAAAATCCGCTGGTTTACGGAGAGAGTTTCAGCTCTCCTTATGATATTAAGAGTTCCAAGTATTATGCAAAAGTGGGAGACAGATACAAGAAGGTGGATGGGCCTGTTGAACCAATCTTCAAACCTGGCAGTAAGATGCTATTTCCCAGAATGTGGAGCTCAACACCTGATCACATAAGATTCTATGAGAGCTATACAGAGGGTAGAGGAAAGAGCATTCAGGGAAGCGATAAAAAGCTACCTCTTTTTAAAGATAACCTTGCCTATTTCTTTGATTATCAGATAAATTACATGTATATCAGGTACTTTATGTGGAATTTTGTTGGCAGACAGAATGATCTTCATGGAACTGTACCGGGTGACCCTGTCAGAGGAAACTGGGCATCAGGGATTGGTTTTATTGACAATCCAAGATTTGGAGATCAAAGTAGCGGACCTGCTTATATAGTAGACAGTAAGGCAAAGAATCACTACTATTTCCTCCCTTTGCTGCTGGGGCTTATTGGTCTGTTCTATCATCTTAAAAAAGATAAACAGAACTGGTGGGTAACAATGCTACTCTTCTTGCTGACAGGGATAGCAATAGTTGTCTATCTTAATCAGCCACCTTATCAGGCAAGAGAGAGAGATTATGCTTATGCCGGCTCATTCTACGCATTTTCAATTTGGATTGGGCTTGCTGTTATGGCAATAAACGATTTTATTAAAAGATGGGTGCCTGAGAAGTATTCGGCATTAGTTGTAACAGCCGCATCACTTTTAGTACCTGTTCAAATGGCATCAGAAAACTGGGATGATCACGACAGAAGCAACAGATATACGGCAAGAGATATTGCATACAACTATCTCAACAGTACTGAAAATAACGCAATACTGGTTACTCACGGAGATAACGATACATTCCCTCTATGGTATATACAGGAGGTTGAAGGGGTAAGAACAGATGTCAGGATTGTTAATACCTCTCTGCTTGGAACAGACTGGTATATAGATCAGATGAAGTACAGGACGTATGAATCTGATCCTCTCCCAATCTCTATCCCAAGAAGTGAGTATCTCTATGGTACAAATGATGTTGTGCATATTGTTGACAGACGCAATTCCAGAGTTCCGCTTAAACTTGTAATAGACCTGATTTCAAAGAGAGAAGCAGTTATTGCTGCTGAAAATGGTAAAAGATATAGTATTTTTACCTCAAGGAAACTTACGATCCCTGTTAATAAAAGAGCTGCTATTGAGAACGGAATCGTCAGCGAGGCAGACTCCTCAGTGATTCTTGATTCGATAGAACTAAATATTTCAGAGAATAAAGATCTTCTTACAAAAACAGAGCTCATCATCCTTGACATCCTTGCAAATTACCAGTGGGACAGGCCTATTTACTTTGTTGCCATGGGAGGTGATCTGGAAATTGGAATAAGAGATTATCTGGAGTGGACAGGATTTGCATACAAATTTGTACCGATAAAGAGCCAGACAACAATGGTTGTTCCGGGGAGGGTTCCTGCAGATAAAATGTATGATAAAGTAATGAATGTATACAGGTGGGGCAATATGAATGACCCTTCAGTAAATATTGACTATCAGAATTTGCTTACTTTCAATGCAGTTATGTCAGTCAGGAATATTCACGCTCAAACGGCCAGAGCTCTCTTTAACGAAGGGAAGAGAGATAGAGCTGTTGAGGTTCTGGACCGGATGCAGGAGGTATTTATTCATGATCAATTCCCTGTTACCTGCTCAATTTTTTCATCCCTTAATGAGCAGGCTGTGATAGATGCAATTGATATTTATCTCCTTTCAAAGGAGCGTGAAAAAGCACTGAAACTTGCCTCCCTTTTTGAAGAGGAGAGCTTTAAGGCAATAGGCTTCTTTGGTCAGAAACTTGGAGGATACTATCTTTCAAAGACTGATATAGAGAGAAATCTCTCATACCTAATGTACCTTTCAGAGGTACTCAGAAGCAGAGGAGAGGGAGAACTTGCAGATTCAATAGAGAAGAGAGTGCAGGACTCAATATCAAAGATTCAGATTTAGTATCAGCCTAACAAAAGGTTACATCCCCTGAGTTCTGAATTGGTAATTCGGCCGGGAATCTTCCAAAGATTGCCGGCTTTTTTAACTCCAATATCCTCGGTTTCAATGAAAGAGCAGGAGTTAATATTTGAGAGATCAATTATATTAAGCCCGCCTATCTCAGAGTCATTTAGTATCTTAAGTGGATTCGTAAAGTCTCTTAGAAGAAATTTCATCCAGTGTGGAGTGGAAAATACTCCATCTCCATATGAGTATGCTTGTGAAAGAAGTTCAGCCATGCCATATTCCGAGTGGACTTTTTCAACCCCAAATGCCCCTTTTATTATATTATGAATCTCCTCTCTGGACATCTCTTTTCCTCTTCCCTTCATCCCTCCTGTCTCCATGATAATCAGCTCAGGAAAATTTATATTAAATGACGATGCAAAATCAACAAGAGCAAAACTTACTCCCAGAAGAATTGTTTTTTTGGAAGATTCTCTGAGTTTGATGAGATTATCGGCTAGGTTGTCAAAGTTGTATAAGTAAAAGCCGCTGTATTCGCTTTTACTCTCTTTGATTAGCCGTTCTGCCATGTAGACTAGTGATGACCCCTCTCTCTCCAGATATGATGGCAGCAATGCAAGTATGTTGAAATCCTCCGGATTCCCGTAAAAATTGCGGAATGCCTCCAGGAAACTTAGTTCGTATAATGAGAGATCTGAAACAGGATGTCTGGATGGGATCATACCTGTTGTCGCACTGCTTGTAAAAACAATTTCCGGAGGAGTTTTAACGGAATATACATCTTTGCTTTTAAAAAACTTTACCGGCAGGAAGGGAATTCCATCAATGTCAGACACATCATCAGGGCCAATGCCTAATAATGTACAAAATTCTGCATAGGGGGCGCAATTAACAACCTGATATCTGAAGAGATCCATCGCAAGTTTGCGAAAAACCGTGTCTTTGTTGCTATTGCTGCTATTTTGGATGAATAGCTCTATTTCCTTTTGAAGTCCTCTTATCACGGCTAAATCAAATATTTCTGTATTCAAGCAGTTCGTCTGCAATCGTTCTGGAGTTACTCAATCGGGGTACTTTGTTTTGTCCTCCCAGCTTCCCTTTTGATTTTTGCCATTTATAGAAGGACCCTTCAGGCAGAGAAACAAGAGAAAGTCTGGTCATAGTTACGCTGTTTGCCCTTTTAGCTTCATAGTCCGAATTTGCTTTGCATACCTCATTGTCAAGTATCTCCGCAAAGATGATTTCGTCATCAGGGGGTGTTTTAAATTCAATAATCCACTGGTGAGATCCTTTTTTTCCTCCCTCCATAAAAAGAGGGGCTACAGTATAATTTTCAACTGTGCACCCAATTTGTTCACAAGCATTACTTAGAGCCTTCTCGGCATTGCTGATCATCAACTCCTCTCCAAATGCGTTTATGAAAAGTTGTGTGCGTCCTGTTATAACTATCTTATGGGGATAAAGAGAGGTAAACTTAACAGAGTCACCAATTAAATACCTCCATAATCCTCCGTTTGTAGTGATAACCATTGCGTAATTTGTATCAGTTTTGACGCTCTCAACGGTATCCAGAGTGTTATAATTACCGGCGAGAGTCTCTTCAAACCTGTCCATTGGGATAAATTCGAAGAAAATACCTCCGTTTGTCATAAGGAGCATTGAACTATCTTTTGGGCTATCCTGAAAAGCAAAATAGCCCTCTGAAGCGTTGTAATTCTCCATGTAGTTCATATCTGTGTGAGGAATAATCCTGGAGTACTCTTTCCTGTATGGATCAAAACTTATACCACCGTGCATAAAGAGTTCAAGATTTGGCCATACATCTCTCAGGTCTCTTTTTCCTGAGAAATCTAAAATAGCATTTAATAATATCAGATTCCAGGAAGGTACGCCAGAAAAACTCGTAACATTTTGTTTTGATGAGACTTTGCAAATTTCATTTACCTTTTTTTCAAAATCGCTTATCAAAGCAATCTCAGCTGGTGGAGTTCTCCTGAACTCAGCCAATACAGGCGAGTTTTTCAGAAGAATTGCGGAGAGGTCTCCGTATTGAGTTTTCCCATTTCCCTCTTCATCTATCCGTGCACTACCTCCCAGTGTAAGAGCCATCCCTTCAAGAAGCCGGGAGTCTGGATAGTTGTCAAGATAGGTTGATAACATATTTTGCATGCCATCGTAATGACAGAGATTCAGAGAGTCATCAGAAATTGGGATGAATTTACTTTTTGAGTTACTTGTCCCGCTTGACTTTGCAAACCATTTTATAGTTCCTGGCCAGAGCAGGTTCTCCTCTCCGTTTCTTGCCCTCATAATCCAGCTTTCTGTTTTGTCGTAATCTCTTACCGGGACTCTCTGTTGAAAATCAGAGAGCGAGATTCCTTCGTGTATGTTGTGCTCAATACCAAACTGAGTCTCTCCCCCTCGCTTTACGATGTGCTCAAACCATTTTTTCTGGAAACTTACAGGATCTCTTCTGTTTTGATCCAGTAATCTTAGTCTTTTTGCTGAGTATAAACGGTATATCTTTGATACTATGGGCATTGTCTATATGATGTATAAGGCAAAGTTAAATATTATTCGAAGACCTCATGCAGAATTTCAAGAGATTGAATGTTTAAATTGCAACCAAGGTGATAAGAGAGATATGTAGTCATCTCCCTGGCAAATGATCTCCGCTGTATTCCGTTAAGTTTTAGCATGTGAATGCTCTCCTCTCTATGTTTTAATATTGTATCAAGAAGTGCAGAGTCCTCCCTGTTAAGGCACTTTGTACCTTGAGCAGGATTATTTACAAATGAAGCGGATGAAATATCAAAAAGAGATCCTTCAGTATAGTTGTCAGCAGGAGAGTATCCAACCTCCTTTGAGAGCTCTACAAGAAACCAAAGGTGAAAATTTGCATAATCATCACCAATTGCGTCTAGCAGAAGTATTGACCTAACAAGAAAATTAAAGAATCCGGGACTGGGTCCATATTCGTGAATACCCCTGAAAATAAGCTCGCTTATATAGATTGCTATTGCATTTTTGATAACGCTCTCCCTAAGTTTTGTAAGAGTATGAAGAGATCTGAAGTTGTTAATAAACCTTAGCTCTCCTTTTGATTTTTCAGAAATTTCTGCCTCAATTATCCCTAGTGGATGGAGGAGAGAAAGAGAGCCTTTTTTTGAGTTGCTTTTAATAATAAATCCACATCTTCCGTTGTCTGAAGAGTAACCGTGAACTACAATTGAAGAGTCACCAAGTTTGGTTTTGTGCAGAACAACAACAGATGTTTTATGGCTCATTTATTCTTTTGTAAATTAAGGAAATGTGAGAGTTTTCTCATTGCAACTCCTCTGTGAGATATTAGATTTTTTTCATCCGGAGAGAGTTCGGCAAGAGTTTTGTCATATCCAACCGGAAGGAAAACCGGATCATACCCAAAACCTCCCCTCCCGGAAGGGTGGTATGTAATGGAACCCTCGAGCTTCCCTTCAAAAAGATACTGCTCTTCATCTGATAGAATCAGAGTTACAATGGTAACAAAACGGGCGACTCTTGCGTCAATACCGTTGAGTTCAGACAACAGAAGATTTGTGTTTTTTTGTGAATCAGCCTCAGGACCAGCATACCTGGCTGAGTAGACACCCGGACTGCCGTTAAGAGAGTCAACCATTAGTCCGGTATCATCTGCGAAGCAGGGTATGCCAAATTTTTCCCAGAGAAACCTGGCCTTCATAATTGAATTATCCTCAATAGTTGATGCGGTCTCAGGGATATCACCGGAAAAACCGAGAGATGAAGGAGTAATCAGCTGGAAATCTTTTCCCAGTATCTCTTCTGCCTCTTTGAGCTTATGATTGTTTGCTGTAGCAAAAAGTAATTTCATAATTGAAAATGAATGTTGCATCAAAGATACTAAAACTTTAAATTTGTGTTTAAGTAACCATTTAACCATATGAAGAGAACCATAAAGACGGCGTTACTCGCCGCAGCAGTACTTTTGACATTTGTCTCTTACGGCCAGTCAAAGGAGTTTAAAACAGGTAAAAGTCTGGATATACAGTTTTCCGTTTTGAGGGAACTATCTCTCTTCTATGTAGATAGTGTTGAGCTGGATAAGCTTGTATTTAAGGGTATTGAATCAATGCTGGAGTCTCTGGATCCCTATACAGTTTACATACCTGAAGAGAATGAAGATGACCTCGAGATGATGACTACCGGGTCGTACGGAGGAATTGGGGCTTTAATTCTTAAAAGAGATAACGGAATAGAGTTGTCAGAAATATATGAAGGGTCGCCTGCACAGAAAGCTGGACTTTTTGCAGGAGATTTGCTTTTAAAAGTAGACACCACCTCTACAATAAATCTTACTACAGAACAATGTTCGTCCAGAATGCGCGGAGTTCCCGGAACTCCTGTGAAGTTTATCGTTAAAAGATTGCGTGGAGGAGCAGAGGAGGAGATAACTGTGTTAAGGGAGCGTATTCACATGCCTGATGTGCCTTACTGGGGTATGATAGCCGATACGGTTGGTTATATACGAATAACAGGATTTACAGTTGATGGCTGGAAAGATGTAAAACGGGCCTTGACAGAGTTAAAAAAAGATCCAAAGCTAAAAAGGCTTGTTCTGGATCTCAGAGGCAATGGTGGTGGATTGCTTGATGAGGCTGTTAATATTGTTTCGCTGTTTGTCCCATCCGGGACCAAGGTGGTATCTGCGTTGGGAAGATTTCAGCAAACAGATGCGGTCTATTTTACCAAAGAGGAGCCGGTAGATCTCAAACTTCCTCTTGTTGTTCTCGTTAACTCAGGTTCGGCATCATCTTCAGAAATTGTAGCCGGTGCACTTCAAGATTTAGACAGAGCAACAATTGTTGGAACAAGAACATTTGGCAAAGGTCTGATTCAATCAATAAGAGATGTAGGGTACAATACCAAACTTAAGATAACAACAGCTAAGTATTACACCCCAAGCGGCAGGTGTGTTCAGGCAATAGACTACAGCAACAGAAATGAAGATGGAAGCGTGGGTTTTGTTCCGGATTCTCTGATAAAACCCTTTAAAACTCGCCTGGGAAGAACAGTTTACGATGGGGGAGGAATAGTCCCTGATGTAAAGATTGACCCAAAGATTTACAGCAGGATTGCCGTTTCTCTTATTTATGGAGATATACTGAGAGACTACTCTGTTGAATTTTTTAAAAAGAATATTTCAATTGCTAAACCTCGTGATTTTTCCCTCTCTGAAGAGGAGTTTGAGGAGTTTGTAAAATATGCAGAGAGCAGGGAGTTTGATCACAGGACAGCATCTGAGGTTGAATTTGATAAAATGATTCAGACAGCGAAGAGAGAGGGCCTGCTCACCAATTATGACGAGGCTCTTAAAGAGTTGGAATCCAGGGTTAAGCTTAACAAAAGGGGCGCTCTGCTTAAAAACAGAGATGAGATAAAGAGCCTGCTTGAAGAGGAGATTTGTACAAGATATTTCTACCAGTGGGGCAGGTTTGAGAAAATGACAATGAGTGATGAACAGTTAAAAAAGGCTGCTTCAGCAGAGTTAATAAAGACGGAGTGAGAGAGATTGCGGATTTGATATTGCCAAGAGTCTGTCCTGTGTGCAGAGAGGTGTTGAGTGGGGTTGAGAGGGAGATATGCATGGACTGTCTTTCGTCACTTCCGCTTACCTATTTTTGGAGTTACAGGAACAATCCGGCAGAGGAGCTTTTCTGGGGTAAAGTCTATTTTCAACGGGCCTGTTCTCTTTTTTTCTATGGGGATGACAGCCCTTACAGAAGGCTTATTCACGAACTCAAATACAACGGAAGATGTGAAATAGGCACACTTCTCGGCTCTATTCTTGGCCGGAGAATGAAGGAGAGTGGACTCTACAGTGATTTGGACCTGGTTACAGCCGTTCCTGTCAGCCCTTTTAAGCAATGGACAAGAGGTTACAATCAGGCCGAGGTAATTGCTAAGGCTATTTCCAAAGAGATGGGAATCAGTTTGATCAGCGGAGCTCTTAAGAAGAGGCTATTTGTCTCTTCTCAAACCACGAAGAACCCACAGGAGAGATGGCGAAATGCATCGGCCTCTTTCAGATTGGCAAGAGAAAAGGAGATCTGCGGACGACATATCCTTTTAGTAGATGATGTGTTAACAACAGGGGCAACACTTGAGGCGTGCGGCACCTCTCTTTTATCCGCTTCAGAATGCAGAGTGAGTGCTGCAACTCTCGCATTTGTTGAATAATATTTTTAAGTTTGTAAACTGGTTATGCTCGATTTTATAAAAATAGGATTTATAGATATTCTGGATATTTTTCTGGTAGGACTCCTTATTTATCAGGCTTATAAGCTGATTAAAGGGACTGCAGCGATGAATATTTTTACCGGGGTTCTGGTATTCTATTTCATATGGATTATTGTTAAAGCCCTTCATATGGATCTTCTGGGCGAGATAATGGGGCAGATTATTGGAGTAGGGGGTATAGCCCTTGTAATTTTATTTCAGCAGGAGATAAGAAGATTTTTGCTTAGAATTGGAACAAGGTATATTGATTCAAGAAAACAGATGCGCCTTGTAAGGGCATTTATGGGTAAACAAAAAAGAGCAATTTCTCTGGAAACGCTTGAAGAGATAACTCTTGCATGTAAACGGATGGCAGAGACCAAGACTGGTGCGCTTATAGTTTTAGCTCACAGCTCTGCACTTGAAGTTGTTGCTGAGACGGGGGACAGAATTGATTCCCTGGTTAACAGAAGGCTTATTGAAACAATCTTTTTTAAAAATACACCTTTGCACGATGGTGCAATGCTGATCTTTGGGGAGAAGATAATTGCAGCAAGATGTACTCTTCCCATTTCAGAGAGCCCTTCAATTCCTGCACATTATGGAATGAGGCACAGGGCTGCGATAGGCATAACAGAACAGAGCGATGCCAGTGTGATTGTTGTCTCCGAACAGAGAGGAGAGATATCCTTTGTAACAAACGGAGAGATTAAGAGTATGAACAGCATCAACGAACTGAGGCTGGCTATTGAAAATTCATATAAATAATTGGATGAACTACCTTTCCAGACTGGAAAATAAACTCGGCTTTGATAAGATCAGAGGGGCCGTGGAGGCAGGATGCTCCACAAATATTGCAAGGTCTATGGCCTCTGATTTTACATTTATGACTGATGAAGAGAGCATCAGAGTGGCAATTGAGGAGACAGATGAGATGAGGGTTATTCAGATGCTTGAGTCTGGATTTCCCAATGATGGCTATGTAGACACAATCGGCTTCCTGAAACAGCTGGAGGCAGAGCAATACTATCTTGATACTCAGTCTATGTTTAGGCTGAGGCAATCACTTGAGGCAACAGGCGCAATTATAAGGTTTTTTAAGGGGACAAAGGAGGCGAGCTATCCATATCTTAAAAAACTTGCTGCCCCTGTGGTGAATTTTCCTGAGGTATCAAGGCGCATAGATGTCATTGTTGATAAATACGGAGAGATTAGGGATGGGGCAAGTCCCGGTCTTATGGCTGTAAGGAGGGAGATTAAAGAGAAAGAGGGTCAGATTTCAAAAAGGATAACTGCAATTTTAAAAAGGGCTCAGGCCGATGGTTTGGCCGATGAGGACTCATCGGTTTCTGTAAGGGATGGCAGGATGCTTATACCTGTTTCAGCAGCCAATAAAAGGAAGATACCTGGTTTTGTAGTGGACGAGTCTTCATCCGGAAAGACTGTCTTTATTGAGCCAATGGAGATAGTAGAGTTAAACAATGTGGTCAAAGAGCTCTATTTTGCAGAACAGAGAGAGATACTTAAAATTCTTGTAGAGTTCTCGGATTTCTTAAGACCTTATGCACCGGATTTAATAATTTCAGCTGAGTTCCTTTCAAAAATTGATTTTATAAGGGCTAAATCCAGGGTTGCTATTTCAATGAGTGCCGGGAAGCCCATTTTAACTGATGAAAGACAGATAAGAATCGTCAGAGGGAGGCATCCTATTTTGGAAAAGGCTCTCTCCAGAGAGGGTAAGGAGATAGTTCCCCTTAATATGGAATTAAGCGGAGAGAAGAGAATTCTTCTTATTTCCGGGCCAAATGCAGGAGGGAAGTCTGTGTGTCTTAAGACTGTGGGGATTTTGCAATATATGTTGCAGTCCGGTATGCTTGTCCCGGCATCTGAAATTTCCGAATTCCCCCTCTTCACTAAAATCTTTATTGATATTGGTGACGAACAGTCTATAGAGAATGATTTAAGTACTTACAGTTCGCATCTTACAAATATGAGAGAGGTTCTTCTGAATGCAGATGAAAAATCTCTTGTTCTTGTTGACGAATTTGGTGCAGGGACAGAACCTACGGCTGGAGGAGCTATTGCGGAGTCAATCCTAAAGGAGCTTGAAGAGAGGGGTTGTTTTGGTGTGATTACTACTCACTACAGTAATTTGAAGTTTTATGCAGGAACAAGCAGGGGAGTTATCAATGGCGGGATGCAATTTGATGTTCAGAATATAAAACCGCTTTTTAAACTAGAGACCGGAGTTCCGGGAAGCTCTTTTGCATTTGAACTGGCAAAGAAAATCGGTCTTCCCCACGAGATTGTAAAGTATGCAGAAGAGAGGGCGGGAGGTGACTTCGTTGATCTGGAGAGGAATCTGAAAAAGATAGCCAGAAACAGAAGGATGCTTGATGAGAAACTGGCAAGAATTAAAAGTACGGATAGGACACTCGAGAGTATTACTGAGAAATACGAAAAAGAGTTGCTTGATATAAAAGCCTTAAGAAAAAATATTCTCACAGAGGCCAGAGAGGAGGCGGAGAGGCTTCTTGCGGAGGCAAATAAAAAAATAGAGGCAACTATAAAGGAGATCAGGGAGAGCCAGGCAGATAAAGAGAAGACGAGATTTATAAGAAAAGATCTTGAGGACTTTGCATCTAAGGCGTTAAGTGATTCCGGAAACGGAAATAACGAACATATAGAGAGAAAGATGGAGCAGCTTAAAAAGCGCAAGGAGAGAAGGGAGGAGCGAAGAGTTAACAGACCCAAAGATCCGGATGCGGCAGCTAATAAGATAGTTGTGCTCGGATCAAAACCTAATGATAAGATAATCTCTGCAGGAGATAAAATTAAATTAAAGGGCAGTGATCTGACAGGTGAGGTGATCAGGATAGAGGGAAGGGATGTTAATGTTGCCATAGGAAATATTATTAGCAAGTTATCCCTGGAGAAGGTAGAGAAGATATCTGCAAAGGAGTTTAAAGAGACAACCAGGGCTGTGTGGAGTATAAGCTCTTCCTCTGCTTCAATATCTGAGAGAAGATTGAATTTTAAACCCACTATTGATGTTAGGGGTCAGAGGGCGGACGAGGCTCTTGAAAATGTTAGCAGATTTGTGGATGATGCCATAATGGTGGGGGTTGGAGAGGTAAAGATATTACACGGTAAAGGGAATGGGATTCTAAAAGAGGAGATTAGAAAATATCTTAAGGTTGTCCCCGGGGTGTTATCAGTGAAAGATGAAGTCCTGGAGCTGGGAGGCTCAGGCATAACAGTTGTCAAATTGGATTAAAGATATATGGAAAAGAAATTTTTTAAACTTGGAGTTGCGATAATTGCTTCCATTTCACTTCTTCAGGCCTGTACTGACTACAAGGAGGATATTAAGGTAAAAACGAACGAGTTTCTTAGTGCATACTTCAACGGAGATTACCAGAGAGCTATGACATTTTGCACAGATTCTCTTGGAGGAGAGATATCGAAGATGTTAAGTGGTTTTGAGGCCCTTGATCCATCAATTCAGGATATGGTAAAACGGCAGGCATCAACTCTTACAACAGAGATTGTATCAGTTGTTAAAAGCGAAAACAGAGACACAATAATGGTTAATTATAAACTTTCTCTTCCATTTTCTCCCCGGGATATTGATAATTCGATATCATTTATAAAAGAGGATAAAGATTGGAAGGTTGCCAGGCTTGGTGCTGATAAATAGTGAACAGATTGAAACTTTTTGATACTCATACACACTCAGAATTCTCTCCTGACGGAAGGATGACTATGGAGGAGGCTGTAGAGTCTTCCCTGGCAAAAGGTCTGGGTGGAATTTCATTTACAGACCATTTTGATGTGGAGGCTCCCGGTGACAACTCTCACTTCTCATTTGACCCTTTAGAGCAACAGGATAAGATTGATAAACTTAAGTCCCGTGAGGGTTTTTTTATTGGCAAAGGTATTGAGCTGGGGCTTCAGCCCAGTGCGATTGAGAGTGCCAGAAAGGCTGTCTCTCTGTTCAAGTTTGATCTTGTTATTGCCTCTGTTCACTTTGTAGATGGAATTGATCCATATCACGATAAATACTACGATTTAAGAAATGAAAAGGTGGCCTACGGGAGATATCTTGAGACCATTTATCAATGTATTACAGGTTATGATGACTTTGATATCCTGGGTCACTTTGACTATATAACAAGATACTCCCCCTATTTGAATAAATCTCTAACAATGAAAGAGTATGGAGATTATTTAGACCCTATTTTAAGGCACCTGGCTTATAGAGGTAAAGCACTTGAGATTAATACCAATACATACAGGGTAAGAAACGGGTCATCTCCTGTGCTGGATAATGCTGTTATCAGGCATTTCAGGCAGATTGGCGGAGAGTTAGTAACTCTTGGGTCAGATGCCCATGACTATCAAAGGGTTGGCGAAGGGCTTGAGGAGGCAGCCAGATTGCTTGTCTCTGAAGGATACAGATATACCGCATATTTTGCAGAGAGGAAGGCTGTGTTAGTCCCGTTAGCTATTTAATTCCATTTCTTTTCTTATAATCTTTCCACCTTCCTGATATCTTAAGGTATCTGATAAACTGCTCTTTATCCAGAATCTTTTCAAAAGCTTCTTCTGTCTTTTGTCCCCATTTTTTCTGTGCGTTAAAATAGGTGTCTCTTGACTGTAGTCCTGCTTTTTTCATCTCCTCAATTTCGTTTGTAAGAGCCTGAAAGTTATATTGAAGTATTGAATCAATATAGAAGAGCTGATGGTCTGCAAGTTTAAGATCTCTTTGAAGTCTGTCTGCCTGTTCTGAGGCCATCTCCAGAGGAGTTTTCTGAGGCTCTTGTCCTAATGCAGAATAATTTGCAAAGAACAGAATTAGTGTTGATAACGACAGAAAAAGGGTGATTTTGCTCTTCATATTGCTAAGAAAATAATATTATCTTTGTAATCAGTGGAAGCGTAAATATAACACAATCATTTGAAAATATGAATAAATCAATCTTAACATCACTAGCTCTGTTAGCCTTTCTCTTAATACCGGGGAGAGGAGAGTCTTGTACTAATCTTTTGATTACCAAAGGAGCATCAAAGGACGGGTCTGTAATGGTAACATACTCTGCAGACTCTCATCAGCTTTATGGAGAACTCTACTTTAAGAAGGCAAATAACTTTGCTCCGGGTACAATGTTGAAAATTTATGAGTGGGATACCGGAAAGTACCTGGGAGAGATTCCGCAGTCAGAGAGAACTTACTATACAGTAGGTAACATGAATGAACACCAGGTTATAATTACAGAGACAACTTTTGGAGGAAGGGAGCTTGATGATCCTCACGGAATTATGGATTACGGTTCATTGATTTATGTAACTCTTCAGAGAGCAAAAAGTGCTCGTGAAGCCATAAAGATTATGACTGATCTTGTAAAGGAGCACGGCTACTACTCTTCCGGAGAATCATTCTCAATTGCGGATAAAAACGAGGTTTGGATTCTTGAGATGATTGGGAAGGGAGTTAAGATGGAAAATGGAAAAAATCTAAATAAAGGTGCTGTATGGGTAGCCGTTAGGATACCGGACGGATATGTATCTGCACATGCGAATCAGGCCAGAATTACAACTTTCCCTTTAAATGATTCTGAAAACTGTGTTTATGCACCGGATGTAATCTCTTTCGCAAAAGAGATGGGATGGTATAAAGGTGCTGATAAAGATTTCAGTTTCTCTGATACCTATGCTCCTCTTGATTTTGGTGCAATGCGCGGTTGTGAGGCCAGAGTCTGGGCAGCATTTAACATTATGGGAAAAGGGATGATTGGTGACAAACCTTATACACATTATCTTGACTATGCAATGGGACATAATGCAAAGAACAGAATGCCCCTTTACATTAAGCCCGCTGAGAAGCTCACGGTTAAAATGGTTGCTGATGTAATGAGAGATCATTATGAGGGAACAGAACTTGATATGACAAAAGATATCGGAGCGGGCGGCCACGCTCTTCCTTATCGCTGGAGGCCAATGGGATTTGAAGTAGATGGTGCCAGATATACAAATGAAAGAGCTATTGCTACACAACAAACAGGGTTCTGGCTGCTTGGACAGGCGCGCAGCTGGCTGCCTGACGAGGTTGGAGGTATCTTCTGGTTTGGCGTTGACGATGCTTCAACATCTGCACTTACTCCTATCTATTCAAGTTCACTGAGAGTCCCTGAGTGCTTCAGAACTGGTAACGGAAATATGACTACATATTCACCTACCTCTGCATTCTGGATATTTAACAGAGTGGCTCAGTTTGCGTATCTTCTTTATGACAGAATTCATCCTGAGGTTAAAAAAGTTGCAGACAAACACGAACTTGACGCAATGGAGCGTACAGCAGCCATTGATGCTGCTGCTATGGAGCTTTACAAACAATCTCCAGAGAAGGCTCGTGAATTTCTGACAGACTACTCTGTAAGAACTGCACAGGATCTTTTTGATAAATGGGTTGCCCTTGATCAGTATCTTCTGGTTAAGTTTATGGATGGCAATGTAAAGAAACAGGATGCAAATGGCTGCTTTATTGATAATGGTAATGGCAAGAATATTCCGGCATCACCATCACAGCCGGGCTATTCCGATATTTGGAAAAGAGCAGTAAAAGAGAGTGCTGGTGAGAGGCTTAAAACGAAGTAAAAAAGAGTCCCTGGAAAAAAACAACCCTCGCCTCAAGCGGGGGTTTTGCTGAACTAGCTCAGTTGGTAGAGCAGCTCATTCGTAATGAGCAGGTCGGGGGTTCAACTCCCCCGTTCAGCTCTGATTTTATTTAGTCTCCCTGTTAACTCCTCTCCAAGTGCTGTTTTGTCATCTATGTGCTGTAAAACTGCCGCAACAAAGGGATTTTTCTCAAAGCCCCCTCTAACCTGTTCAAAGTCCATAAGCCTCTCTTCGTTGTTTCCATCGGCACCAAATCCTGTCATTGCATTTAGAGAGAATTCTTTACGCGCATCTTCGTAAACCATTCTGTCTAATCCAACTACCGCCTCCCTCCAATCAAGGACAATCTCACGGACTTGTTCTGCGGTAATTTCTTCCGGATCAATTTCATAGAACTCTTTGATTTTTGAATGGGCCCATGTCCACTCGTAGTAGTAGTAGTTTGAATGGAGATTCTCTATGAATTCATTTATATCTCTTAATTTACAAATACTCTTGTCCTCAATACCATTCATCAGGTGCTCAATCTCACTTCTGGGAGCGATGAGGCCGGATATATCCACCCATTCGCCAAGTCCAATATTAGTATCGGGTTTTAGCCTTTCACGGATAGATTGTTCATTTGAGAATTCTATGCCCTCAAGCCTTTTGATTATTGAGTTCCCGAGGAATTTCCGGATAGCAATCTCATAATATTTAATACCATTTACCAATGAGCTGTTTTTAATCTTTGTGCTTTTGTAAGAATAGAGGTCTGTTGTCTCTCCGGATACTCTTCTAAGCTCAAGGAGGAGTTCGCGGCCGTTTATCATCTTCTGAATGGTAAAAGGGCTTAAGAGATTGTAATTGATCTGATCAAATTTTACTGGATCTTTTCTTCGGTCTCTTTTAGGCCACTTCTGGGCATCTCTGATAGTCCCGACGCTCCTCAGGTTAACACCCGGAATAAGGTGTGTTGTATTATCCTTCTCGATCAGGTAGGAGAATGGGAGAGATGTAGTGTCGGTGTTGTTAACATGTCTGCCCATAACAAGCGAAAATGCTCCAATTCTGGCTGGCCACAAAATGTAAGAGTCAGAAGTTGTTTTTGCACCCCTCTCAAGGATTCCCTGATGGATTGGGCCGAGTTTGTACATATGGTTACTTTGATTTGATCCCGATCCTGCATTCATAAATGAGAACATACCGGCAATAAGAAGACTGCTTTTATGATGGCTGACAGTATACGGACCAGCAAACACAGAGCAAGCCTCTCCGTTTTCTCCATGGCAATTTGAGAAGAAAAGTGTATCACTTGCCGAATAACCTCTTCCCAATATTGTGCTTTGACCGACAAAACATTTGCTTATTGTGGCTCCGCTATCCAAATGCGCTCCTGAGGAGATTATAAAATCCTCACAACTCACGCCATATCCAATGTAAACAGGATCCTCCATACAACTGTTAATGCTGCCGTTAACAAGGTGTGGAGCCCCCTCTATTGTAGCTCCGTCTCCAATAATAACATTTTTAATGTTCCCGGTATTGCTGATCTTAACCCCTTTACCAATTTTTCCTCTATCTGAAGAGTGCTTTAATGCGTAGTATTTTACAAGCTCCTTCATCCTTTTTATCAATTCAGGTCTGTGTCTGTAAAGGGCCATGATATAAGCAAAGTGTGCGCTTAGCTTGTTGTTTATAGGCACCTCCCTTCCTCCGGTCTCGTTAAGTACAGAGACCTCCACCCCATTTCCAAATGAAGTAAAGCAATCTACAAGAATCCTGTCTGCATTCTCAATTATGCAATCCGGACCAATGTCATAATTTGCAATGTAGTTATGGATATTCTCAACACATGTGTTATTGCCAACGCAAACATTATGGAGTTTAGCGTGGCAAATACCGGATTGAATCTTAACTCCGCCTGGTAATTCAAAGACCGAATCAAACAGGCCAAGCCTTATTTCACCTGAGAACGAAGCGTCCCAAACCCTGTCAGGCCTAAAATCGGGATGGACGAAAATCTTTGCCCAGTCTTGCGAATGGCAGCGTTGCAATTTGAGCTGCCTTATTTCTTGTTCGTTAACTCTTCTGTAGTTTTCCATACTCTAAATTAGATAAAAAATCTTCTATATTTGTAAAAATTAAGAGAATGCAGTACAAAGAAATAATTGAAAGAATTTATAAAGAGCTACAAGATTATACCGGACATGGTAAGGTGGCTGATTATATTCCCGCGCTTTCAAAGGTAATTCCTGATAATTACGGGATATCTGTTGCAACACTTGATGGTGAGAACTTTTCAATAGGCGATGTTGAAAAAAGGTTTACAATTCAGAGTATTTCAAAGGTATTTACACTGGCAATGGTGAGCAGGCATCTGGGTGATAAATTGTGGGAGATTGTAGGAAGAGAGCCATCAGGAACAGCTTTTAACTCTCTTATCCAACTTGAGCAAGAGAGGGGGATTCCAAGAAATCCATTTATTAATGCAGGTGCTCTTGTGATAACAGACAGATTGATTTCTCTCTATAAAAATCCTAAAGATGATATCCTGGAGTTTGTAAGGGAACTTAGCGGTAATGGATATCTCTCCTATAACAAAGAGGTAGCTATCTCTGAGATAGAACATTCACATAGAAACCTTGCTCTTGCAAATTTTGTGAAAAGCTTTGGTAACCTTGTTAATGACCCTGTTAAAGTAATTGATACATATTGCCACCATTGTTCTCTAAGTATGAATACAAATGAATTGGCAACATCTTTTCTGTTTCTGGCAAACGGAGGTATTATACCATCTTCAGAGCAGAGAGTTTGCGGGGCAAGAAGTGCAAAAAGATTAAATGCATTAATGTTAACTTGTGGTCTGTACAATGAATCAGGGGACTTTGCCTACCGGGTGGGACTTCCGGGCAAAAGCGGTGTTGGCGGAGGGGTTGTTGCAGTTATTCCCGGCAAACTTTCTATTGCAGTATGGAGTCCGGAACTTAACAAAAATGGTAATTCATACAGAGGGATTGAGACCCTTGAGAGATTTACAACATATCTTGGAATATCTGTATTTTAGAAATTTAATTATTATGAAACGATACTTACACTCTTTTGCAATTTTTTTACTGGCTCTGTTTTTTACGAATTTTGCACATGCCCAGCTTAAAAAGCAGCTAACTGTTGATGATATTGTGAAATGGAACAGAATATCAGATAAGAAGATATCTGATGACGGCAGATATGTTTTTGTATTAACAGAGCCCTGGAAAGGAACATCTAGTGCAAATCTTCTTGACAACAGAGGAAATTCTCTCTTCTCCGCAGACTCCGTAAGATCTGCTGACTTTACATCAGGGGGTGAGTTCCTTATACTTAACAGAGCCGGAAAAAAGGCAGAATCTTTGATTTTATTCAATATCAAAAATGGGACAAAAGAGATAATAGATTCTATCTCAAAATTCTCAATAATGAAAGATTGGGGTCCATGGCTTTTGTTTACAAAAAAGGACTCAACACTCATATCTTTAAATCTCGCAAACAATAATAGGGCTGAGTTTGGGAAAGTGAAAGAGTGGACACCCGCTGAAAAATCGACAATAATACTGGCAGTTCAGGGAGATAGTATTTTGGTTATCAATCCCTCTGCAAATACAAAGATTGTAGCAGGGAGCGCTAAAAACACAAAGAGACTTGCATTGTCAAAAGATGGTGACTACTTTGCCTGGCTTAGTAAGGGTGAAATTACAATCCAGTCTCAAAGTGGAGTAATCAAAAAAATTTCAAGCGGAGAATCTTCTCTGCCACAGGGGTGGAGAGTGCCGGATAATTCGCAGCTATACTTTTCTGAGAGTGGCGCTAAGCTCTATTTTGGAACTGCACCGGCAGAGAGAAAAAGAGATAGTTCTGCCGTAAAAGGTGAATGGCCAGGAGTGCAGGTCTGGAATTGGAAAGAGGGAACTCAGTTTACTGCTCAGGTAGTTGAAAAAGAGAGAGAAAAAAAGAGAACATTTCTTGCAGTTTACGATATAAAATCATCCTCTCTGGTCCAACTGTCTACTCCTTCTAATGAAAGGGTTGTAACATCAGACAAAGGCGACGGAGAGTGGGCTCTCTCTTTATCAGACAATAAATACAGACTTGAAGAGATGTGGACAGGAAGGAGTAAATATGATGTCCATATTATTAATACTGTTTCGGACAGGTCTGTTCCTGTTGCAAGAGAGGTTAACGGAAACCCGATGATTTCGCCAAAAGGTAACTGGGTAATATGGTACAGTTTCCCGGATAGCTCCTGGTATGCCTGGTCAGTGAAATCAATGACCGGACAATTTATTACCACTCCTTCTCTGCTTCCTGTTCACGATGAAGACAATGATGTTCCCGACTGGCCTTCTGCTTACGGAGTTGCGGGATGGAATGAGGATGAAAGTGCTTTGTATTTATACGATAAATATGATATTTGGCGTGTTGATCCTCTTTCATTAGGCAAACCTTTGAGGATTACAGAGAATGGAAGGGAGTCAGGGATAACTTACAGAGTAGAGAAGACAGAGAGTACTAGAGATTTCATTGATGAGAAGGGGGATCTTATATTATCTGTTTTTGATAATAAAACTAAAGAGAGTGGATACTCGAAAATTGCCCCTGGTTTTAAAAAGGGACCTCAATTATTAGTAAAAGGCCCTTTCAGTTTCTCCGGTCTGTTAAAGGCTAAGAACTCCAAAGATATTATATATACCAGGGAGAATTATGAGACCTCTCCTGATGTTTATTTAACAGATATCTCATTTAAAAAAGAGCAAAAAATAACAAACATTAATCCTCAGCAAAATGATTTTCTCTGGGGAAGGGCAGAATTGGTAAGCTGGACATCTCTTGACGGGATAAAACTTGAGGGTGTTGTATATAAGCCTGCAGACTTTGACCCAAATAAAAAATATCCTCTTATTGTTAATTTTTACGAAAAAAACTCATCCTCTCTTTACAGTTACAGAACTCCGGAGGCTCACAGATCTACTGTTGATTACCATATGTATAACAGTCATGGATATGTGGTATTCAATCCCGATATTGTTTACAGAGACGGCTATCCCGGAGAGAGTGGATTTAATTGTATAATGCCGGGAATCTCTTCATTAGTCCAGCAAGGATGGGTAGAGGAAAAGGCAATTGGAGCTCAGGGACATAGCTGGGGAGGTTATCAGGTTGCATATCTGGCTACAAGAACAAGCATTTTTGCTGCTATTGAGAGCGGTGCCCCGGTAGTTAATATGTTTAGTGCTTATGGAGGAATCAGGTGGGGTACAGGGTTAAACAGATCTTTTCAGTACGAGCATCAGCAAAGCAGAATCGGAGCAACTCCATGGGAGGCTCATCAGAGGTACATTGAGAATTCTCCGCTATTTGCTATGGATAAGGTTACAACACCAATCCTGATTATGCATAATGATCAGGATGGGCATGTTCCGTGGTACCAGGGTATTGAATATTTCGTGGCACTAAAAAGATTACAAAAACCTGTATGGCTTCTGAACTATTCAGGAGAGGTTCACTGGCCCCAGAAGATTCAGAATAAAATGGATTTCCAGATAAGAATGCTTCAGTTTTTTGACCACTATCTTCGGGGGAAGGATGCCCCTAAGTGGATGAAGGATGGTATCTCTGCAATTGACTTGGATTATGAACTTGGGTATTGATTAATAGCAAATAATTTTTATCTTTGTTAAAGATCAAAAGAGTAAGTTATGGAAGTTCATTTTCCCAAAAAACTTGTTCTCCCACTTATCATCCTTCTGGGTGCAGTAATTGGTGTATTTTTCTATCTCCTCTATGTTGCCAGGATGCCATCCTATCTCTCTGACGACCCGTCGGCCTGCGTAAACTGTCATATAATGGCTCCGTACTATCAGAGTTGGCAAAAGAGTTCTCACCAGGCCTGGACAACCTGCAACGAGTGTCATGTTCCTCAGGACAACTTTGTCAGGGGTTATGCATTTAAAGCAAAGGACGGACTATATCACGCTGCAGTTTTTACAGCGAGAATGGAGCCTCAGGTGATAAGACCTCGCGACGAGAGTTATGGCGTAATAATGGAGAACTGTATAAGATGCCATACTCAGCTTAATCAGGAGTTTGTAAATACAGGTATGCTAAGTTATGCCGATACTCAGAAGGGTATGGGAAAGGCTTGCTGGGACTGTCACCGGGAGGTTCCTCACGGACGCATATCAAACCTTGCAATGAGTCCAAATGCAATTGTTCCTCTTCCTGAATCTCCTGTTCCTCAATGGTTAAAAGACATAATGAAATAAAGCCTATAATATGAAATTCTATGAAAAACACAAAGGAATCCTGTTGTGGATCCTTTTCGGAGGTACGATAGTAGTCGTATTTCTGCTTGGTTTGCTGGCTGCCTCTGTAAATGAGAGGAGGGCAGAGATTGCAACCCTTTTTGCTAATAAGAGAGTTGAGATTACAGGTATTGAGTCCAGAAGTTCAATCTGGGGAGAGAACTATCCTAGGGAGTACGAAACCTGGAAAAAAACAGCCGATTCTACTTTTGAGAGCAAACATCATGGTAATCATTTTCAGGATGTTCTGGAAGAGAGACCTGAGATGGTTGTGCTGTGGGCCGGTTATGCTTTTTCAATGGATTATTCAGCACCCAGAGGGCACTCAAACGCAATAAAGGATATTCATAATACCCTGAGAACAGGTTCTCCAATGACAGCTGATGAGGGCCCTCAGCCGGCTACCTGCTGGAGCTGTAAAAGTCCTGATGTGCCAAGAATGATGGCAGAAGTGGGCATTGAGGAGTTTTACAAGAACAAGTGGGCCGCTTATGGACACGAGGTTGTAAATCCTATTGGATGTGCAGATTGTCATAACCCTCAGAATATGAATATCAATATCTCCCGTCCTGCTCTTGCTGAGGCATTTGAAAGACAGGGGAAAGATATATCAAAGTCAACAATACAGGATCTTCGCTCTCTCGCTTGCGCTCAATGTCATGTTGAGTATTATTTCAAGGGAGATGGCAAATATCTTACATTCCCCTGGGATAAAGGTATGACAGTTGAGGCAATGGAGGAGTATTATGATGAATATGGATTCACGGACTGGACTCATAAACTCAGCAAAGCTCCTATGCTTAAAGCTCAGCACCCGGATTACGAATTATTCCAGCTGGGACCACACGCTCAGAGGGGACTCTCTTGTGCAGACTGCCATATGCCATACAAGACAGATGGAGCGATAAAGTATAGTGACCACCAGCTTGTATCGCCTCTTATGAATATTGATCGTACATGCCAGAGCTGTCACAGAGACAGTAAGGAGAATCTGATGAAGTATGTGTATGAATATCAGGACAAGGCACTGGAAATACGAAACAGGGTTGAGGCAGAGCTTTCAAAAGCTCATATTGGAGCTAAATATGCATGGGATAATGGTGCAAACGAGAAGCAGATGGAGCCGGTGCTTAAACTTCTAAGATCTGCACAATGGAGGTGGGATTTTGCTGTAGCATCACACGGAGCATCCTTCCATGCACCTGTTGAAACACAGAGAATCCTTGCACACTCTCTTGATAAGAGCTATCAGGCTCAGCTAGAGATACAAAAGGTGCTTTCGGCTATTGGTGTAAAAGGAGAGTTCCCTATGCCGGACATCTCAACCAAGGCAAAAGCACAGGAGTATATCGGCCTTGATATGAAGACACTCCACGCAAATAAAGATAAATTCAAATCTGAAATTATTCCTCAATGGGTAGCCAAAGCAAAGGAAAACAAGAGACTTCTCTAGTTGAAATAATTATAATATCTGCCGTGACAATTGCAGGGTTCGCCCTGCAATTTGTCATTGGTCCCCTTGATTTTGGGATTCTCTCTTTTCCTGTAAATCTTGTATTGGGAATATTACTTCTTCTGCTGATACCTTTTAAGTTTCCCAAACCAATTCGAAAGTTTGGCTCGGGAAAGGTATCTGTTATCCTCCTGGTCCTGGTTACTTTAATGGCTATCTATATGGGTCTGGTACCGGGGAATGATGTTAAGCACTCGTGGCCGTTTGCATTAGTATACCTGATGTGTATGATAAATCTTGCTCTTGCCATTGGTAAAAGAGTAAGGAGATTCAGTATTAAAAAGGATTATGGTTTTATGCTAAACCACGTGGGGTTGCTTTTATTTCTTTTTGCCGCAGGGCCGGGTTCAGGAGATATGCAGCGGTGGTTTATGACAGTTGCCGAGGGTAGTACTGAGTGGAGAGGAGAGAGAGGTGGAGTTAAGGAGCCTGTTGAGCTACCGGTTGCAATAACTCTGCTTGATTTTAGTATGTCTGAATATCCACCTAAGATAGCTATTGTTGATAAAACAACAGGGGAATCTCAGCCGGTTAAAAGAGCTGTTTTTGTTGAGGCTGTGGAGGGCGAATCAGGGATAATTTCAGGATGGAGGATTAATATTGACACGTTTAAGTATCCTCCTATGATGGCTCCTGTTGCTTCAATTACTGCAGAGAGAGTCTCTGATGGCAGGGTACTTAAAGGAAAAGTAAGTTGCGGTAACCATTTTCAGCAATTTATCATACTTGATATAGATGAGAGATACTGTTTTGCAATGACCTATCCTGAACCTGAAAAATTCTCTTCTCAGGTAGAGGTTTTTACAAAGGATGGAAAGGAGAAAAGTGGTGTTATAGAGGTTAATAATCCCCTTTCAATTGGTGGATGGAATATATACCAATACTCTTATGATACCGGTAAAGGGAGAGATTCAAATATTTCAATTTTTGAACTGGTATACGATCCCTGGCTCATAGCCTCCTATATTGGTATTGCTATGGTTATGCTGGGTTCTGTTACCCTTTTATTCAAGGGAGGAAAAAGAGAATGAGCTGGAATGAATTTATATATTTTGCGATAGGTTCTCTTGTTCTATGGACATTGGGGACAGTTGCTATTTACAGATTTAAGAGAAGCTTGTACGGAGAGCTTCTGATTGTTGGCGGTCTTGTGCTTTTTTCACTCTTTATTGCCCTCTTATGGAACTATGTTAATCATCCTCCTTTAAGAACAATGGGAGAAACCAGATTGTGGTATTCACTCTTCCTTGTTCTTGTTGGCTATGTTACATATAAGAGGTGGCATTACAAGTGGCTTATGGCATACAGCGTATTTGTTTCAGCTGTTTTTATTTTTGTAAATCTCTTAAAACCTGAAATACACGGAACAAATCTGATGCCTGCTCTTCAGAGTCTCTGGTTTGTACCCCATGTGACTGTGTATATTCTCTCCTATGCAATGATGGGTGCTGCTACAATCGCATCAATAATAACCTTGAGTTCCGGAAGTAAAAGGGAGAAAGAGTTGCTCCCATTAATAGATAATCTTGTTTATATAGGCTTTGGCTTTCTTGTGCTTGGTATGCTTATGGGAGCTGTCTGGGCAAAGGAGGCATGGGGTGACTACTGGACCTGGGATCCTAAAGAGGTTTGGGCATTCATAACAGCATCGGCCTATCTGGTCTACATGCACGCACATTATGCAAAAATATCCAGAAGAGATGCCCTCTGGATACTTCCTGTTGCTTTTATTCTGCTTATGATAACCTGGCTTGGTGTAAGCTATCTCCCTGCAGCACAGGGGAGTATTCATACTTATTAAGGGGCTGTAAGGTGAGCAGCCCCATTGGTGCAGAGCTTTAAAATAACCCGGTTATATTGCCGTCATTATCAATATCGATGCGAATAGATGACGGCTCTTCAGGAAGTCCCGGCATTCTCATTATTTCACCTGTGATAGGTACAAGAAAGCCAGCTCCTGCCGCAATCTCTATCTCTCTAACAGTGACAACAAAGTCTTTAGGCCTTCCTAGTAGCTCAGGGTTGTCAGAGAGTGATTTCTGAGTCTTTGCCATACATATAGCAAGATCATTGAGTCCCAGCCTGTCAATCTTTGCTAGGTTTGCTTTTGCTTTTGCAGTATAGTCAACAGCCTCTGCCCCGTATATCTTTTTGGCAATAGTCTCAATTTTTTTCTCTACGCTCTCTTTTAAAGGATATAGTGGAAGGAAGTTAGGGCAGCAATCTTCGGCAGCATCAACTACCATTTTTGCAAGCTCCTCTGCTCCGGCACCACCTTTTGCCCAAACATCAATAATTGAAACAGGGATTTTTCTTTCTATACAGTAATTCTTGATAAAATCAAGCTCCTCCTGGGTGTCTGTGACAAATCTGTTGATTGCTACAACCGGTGCCAGGCTGAATAACTTTATGTTTTCAACGTGTTTTTGTAGATTCTCAATCCCTTTTGCCAAAGCAGCTACATCAGGATCTTTAATCTCCTTAAGAGGTTTCCCTCCGTGATATTTAAGAGCCCTTACTGTTGCAACCAAAACAGCAGCATTTGGAGATAACTTTGCAGAGCGGCATTTTATATCCAGGAACTTCTCTGCACCAAGGTCAAACCCAAAGCCAGCCTCCGTTACAGTGTAGTCAGTAAGAGACATAGCAGTTTGAGTTGCAATCACAGAATTTGTACCCTGAGCGATGTTTGCAAAAGGTCCTCCGTGAATTATCGCAGGAGTGCCCTCTATTGTCTGTACAAGATTTGGTTTAATTGCATCTTTAAGAAGTGCTGCCATTGCTCCGTTTGCCTTAAGATCTCTTGCATAAACAGGCTTTTTGTCAAAAGTGAAGCCAATAAAGATATTGCCAAGCCTCTCTTTCAGATCCTCCCTGTCTTTTGCAAGACAAAGTATAGCCATTACTTCAGATGCCGCTGTGATATCAAACCCGGTCTCTCTTGGAATTCCATTTCCGGTTCCCCCCAATCCAACAACTATATCTCTCAAAGCTCTGTCATTCATGTCCATAACCCTTTTCCATGATATAGTTCTTGGGTCAAGGTTAAGGTTATTGTTTTTACTTTGAATATTGTTGTCAATAAGAGCAGAGAGAAGATTGTGAGCCTTCTCAATAGCGGCAAAGTCTCCGGTAAAGTGGAGATTAATATCTTCCATAGGAAGTACCTGAGAGTATCCTCCTCCTGTTGCTCCCCCTTTTATACCAAACACAGGGCCAAGAGAGGGCTCTCGTAATACAACAGTAGATTTTTTACCAATCCTGTTCAGCGCTTGGGAGAGGCCTATTGAAACAGTTGTCTTACCCTCTCCTGCCGGAGTGGGAGAGATGGCGGATACAAGAATCAGTTTGCCGAATTTGTTCCTGTCAATATATTTTAAAGGCAATTTTGCCTTATACTTGCCATAAAGCTCTAGGTCATCGGCATCTATTCCAAGCTTGGCAGCTATTTCTCCAATAGGTTTTAACTTGATTGTGCGTGCAACTTCCTGATCAGTCATAATTGTAAATATTTGTAATTAAATACATAAGTTTTATATACTAACAAATATAATTTATTAAAGTTTCCTTTCAAAACGATATTTTTTTATCTTCGTGAACGAAGCCTTTTTTAATAGTTTATAAACAAGAAATAGAAATATGGCAACACTGGAAATTGAAGGAAAAGTTTTTGAAGTAGATGGAGATGGATTCCTCTCGGATCCATCTGTATGGAACGAACAGGTAGCAACTCTTTTTGCTAAATCTGACGGGATAGATAATTTAAACGAAAAGCATTGGGCAGTGGTTAATATTATCAGAAGGAATTTTGAGGAGAAGGGAAATGCTCCAATGATAAGGACTATTTGTCAGGAGACTGGTCTTAAACTTCGTGAAATCTACGAACTTTTTCCTTTGGGACCAGCCAGAGGGGCCTGCAGAATTGCCGGTTTACCCAAGCCGGATGGGTGTGTTTAACATCTGTATAATATGGATGTTTACAAACTAGTCTCGCTTATAGCAATTGCTATATGTATAGCAATGTTGCTTTTTCAGCTCTTAAGATTGATTTCAGCAGGAAATCCTGTTGATTACTCTAAACCATCCGGAAGTATAAGGGATGGGGTGATTTATTCTTTTACCTCGGCTATGTCTCCTTTTGAAAAGGAGTCGGCCTTTATGCATTTGCCAACATATGTTGCGGGTATAATTTTCCACATTGGGACATTCCTCTCATTTCCTGTTTTATTGACACTTATCATTTATCCTAAAGTATTTATTGAAAGTGCCCTGCTCTCCCCTTTGGGTGGTGTGGTTTTTTCTGCAGGTGCAATTTGCGGCTTAGCGATATTGATAAAGAGGATTGTAAAAAAAGAGTTAAGATCAATCTCGGGTGCTGACGACTATATTTCCAATGCTGTGACTACAGTAGCACAGGCACTCTCAGCTTTTGTTCTGTTAACAGGAGGCGGTTATCCATTGTATTATATAGCATTTTCTATCTTCCTGATTTGGATACCAATAGGGAAGACCAGACATCTGCTATATTTTTTCTATGCCAGATATCATTTAGGTGCATTTTATGGAAGAAGAGGGACTTGGCCTGTAAATCGGAATATCAATGAATAAGAAACCTGAGTTTAAACAAGTAGACAACAAACTTTTAACACACCTCAACGCTTGTGTGAAATGTGGTCTTTGTGCGGAGAGTTGTATGTTTTACAAAACATTTAAAGAGCCGGAATATATTCCTGCATCAAAAGTTGCATTGGTAAGTTCTGTTTACAGAAGGTACAATACACTATCTGGAAGGCTTATCCCCGGACTTGTGGGAGCAGAGGAGATGACTGATAAAATGGCAGAGAGAATGGTTGACCTGCTTTTTGGTGCCTGTACTATGTGCGGGAGATGTGTAAAGCATTGTTCTGTAGGTGTAGATATAGCTTATGTTGTGAGAAAGGGCAGAGAGATGCTCGCAGAAATGGGCCTTGTTCCCGAGACTTTACAATCAACTGTTGATGCTGCTGTGCAGACCGGTAACAATATGGGTATTCCGGAGGATGAGTTTATTGGTACAATAGAGTGGATGGAGGATGAGTTAAAAGATGAACTTAATGATCAGAGTGCAAGTATCCCATTAAACCAGAGCAACAAAAGAGTTCTCTATACTCTAAATCCGAGGGAACCAAAGTTTTTCCCGCTCTCTATCTCGGCAATGGCCAAAATTTTCTATGCTGCAGGAGAGAGCTGGACACTCTCTTCCAAGTATTATGATGTTACTAATTATGGGTTCTTTAGCGGGAACAGGAAAGAGGCAAAAACAATAGCTGTTAATTTGCATGATGAGGTTATTAAACTTGATTCGTCTCTTTTGGTTCTGGGGGAGTGTGGGCACGGCTCACGGGCAAACAGATGGGAGGCTCCCAACTATATTGGTAAAGAGTATGAGTTTGATATGACGACAGCCGTAGAGTTAATTGGCAACTATATCAGAGACGGGAGAATAAAACTTGATCCTTCATTTAATTCAGAGGTTGTAACTATTCATGACCCCTGTAATTTAGTAAGAAACGGAGGTCTTCTGAATGAAATTAGATTTGTTGTTAATTCATCGGCTACAAATGTTATAGAGATGACACCAGGCGGAAACGACAACTTTTGTTGCGGAGGTGGTGGAGGCTTACTTGCAATGAGTGAGTATAATGAAAGAAGGATTAAAGCTGGTGAAATTAAGGCAGAACAAATAAGAAAAACAGGGGCTAAAGTAGTCGTTACCCCATGTCATAACTGTGTGGATCAACTCACACAAATAAATCACACCTATAAGCTTGGTGTTAAAATTAAGACCATTGCTGAATTGGTTGCTGATGCTCTACTATTAGAAAATAACCTTAAATAGAATAAACAATGAGTAAACTGATTTATCTGGACAACTCAGCTACCAGCTATCCTAAGCCGGAGGCTGTTTATGACTTCATGAACACTTTTTACAGGACAAAAGGTGTTAGTCCCGGCCGCTCCGGATTTGATGCAGCCCTTGAAACAGAGGAGGTTGTGAACAATACCAGGAAAATGTTAACCCGTCTTTTTAACGGAGGGGCTGATCACAACAGACTTACATTTAGTTATAACGCTACTGATTCTCTTAATTTAATCATTAACGGACTTGTTGAAAAGGGAGACCATGTTGTTACAACAATGCTGGAGCATAATTCTGTGCTAAGACCTTTATATTATCATACTGAAAAAGGAACCATCGAAACCACTCATGTCCCTTTTGATAATGAGGGGTATGTTAATCCAAAGGATATTGAAAATGCTATAAAACAGAATACAAAATTCGTAATTGTAACGCATTGCTCAAATGTACTTGGAACAATTCAGCCGCTAAAAGAGATTGGAGAGATTTGCAAGAAAAAAGGTATTCTCTTTGTCGTAGATGGAAGTCAGGGAGCCGGAGCTGTTGAGTTTGACATGCAGGATTGTAATGTTGATGTATACTGTTTCACCGGTCATAAATGTTTGATGGGACCTACCGGAATAGGCGGTTCATATGTCAGGGAGGGTATAGAGATAAAACACACCAGAGCGGGTGGTACAGGAGTAAGATCTGCTCACCTGTCTCATCTTGATGAGTATCCCTACAGGCTGGAGTATGGAACCCTAAATTTACTGGGTGTAGGGGGACTCTATGCCGGAGTTAAGTGGATTACAGAGCAAGGAATATCAAGGATACATGAAAGAGAGATGGATTTGTGGGATATGCTTGTAAGTGAGATGAAAAAGACAAAGGGTGTTCTTACATATTGTGCTAACGGAAGAGAAAATAAAAATCCCGTAGTATCTTTTAATATAAATGGATTTGAAGCATCAGATGTTGGGACTATGCTGGATGTGGACTATAATATTGCGGTAAGGACCGGGCTTCAGTGTGCTCCTTTTGTCCATAAACAAATAGGTACATTTGATATTCACGGAACAGTAAGAATGAGTATTGGTGCTTTTACCACCGAAGAGGAGGTCAAGGCAGCAATTACTGCAATAAAAGAGATAGCTTCAATAAAGAACTAATAATTTAGGCGTTTAGTTTTAAGCGCCTAAATTTTAATATTATATATAGTTTAAATTCAAGCAAAGCTACCTGTGAAAAAACGGAGTAACAGATAATTCTAAGTTGTAGTATTTAATATCGTGACTAACTTCTATTCCAAGCCATTCGGGTCTCTCAAAAGGCTTTTCCATTCAAATCTTTTAATTCCACCGGTTGTTGTCTCTCCTTTTATTGTAATGTATCCGGAATTGTCCTTAATCCTTGTTCTGACACTCCTTGATGATTAGTGTGAAATATAACCCTGGATGATTTTGTTACTTGATTTTACATGTATTTTGTAATCACCGGGAACTAGAAACTTTTTCTCAATTTCTGTGTACTCTTCTCTTTTTATTATGTAATTAACATTAAATAAATTAATAACACTATAATGATACATAGGGTAACAACTTTGTTACTGAGTTTCCTTAAGCCATTTTAATTCAATTCACAGACTGAAATTTTGATTTAAAATAATTAAATAACAAAGAATATGTTAAATTTACGCAAATTATGATACAATAGTAATCCTGTTATGGAAGAGATTAAAAAAATCAAAATTCTTTACGCAGAAGACAATGACAGTAATTACATACTTGCCAAGGCCATGTTAAAAGGGGTATATGATATATACAGAGCAAATAATGGGGCTGAGGCAATTGAATTGTATACTTCTATTGAACCGGATATAATTCTTATGGATATGAAGATGCCGGTAATGGATGGACTCGAGGCTACCAGAAAACTCAGGCAAATGGGCGTGACAGTACCAATAATTGCTTTAACAGCATTTGCATATGATAATGACAGAAGCGTCGCTCTTCAATCGGGATGTACAGAGTACATAACAAAGCCATACAGGGCAGAGACTCTAAGGAAGACTATTTCTAAACTTCTTAATTTAGATTAATTAAATGATGAATATTGCCATAGTAGGCACTGGTTACGTGGGATTAGTAACTGGTGCTTGTTTTGCTGAAATGGGTGTTAGTGTTGTTTGTGTAGACATAGATACCAATAAGATAGATTTGCTAAGAAAAGGTATAATGCCCATTTACGAACCTGGTATTAAAGAGTTGGTTGATAAAAATGTTAGAGAGGGCAGATTGACTTTTAGTGAGAGTCTTGAAAGTGTAATTGATGGGGTATCAATTATTTTTAGTGCTGTAGGAACTCCTCCTGACGAAGATGGCAGTGCCGATTTGCGTTATGTCCTTAATGTAGCGAGGACAATTGGAAGAAACATGAATAACTATGTTCTGCTTGTTACAAAAAGCACGGTACCCGTTGGAACGGCAGCCAAAGTGAAAGCAGCTATCAGTGAGGAATTAAGATTGAGAGGGAAAAATATTGAATTTGATGTTGCCTCTAACCCTGAATTTTTAAAAGAGGGTGCTGCAATAAAAGACTTCATGTCACCAGACAGGGTGGTTGTTGGTGTTGAGAACGATAGGGCTGCTCTCATGATGGAGAGGCTGTACAAACCTTTTGTTCTTAATGGTTTTCCAATAATTTTCATGGATATCTCCTCTGCAGAAATGACTAAATACGCAGCAAATGCGATGCTAGCCACAAGAATAAGCTTTATGAATGAGATAGCAAGATTGTGTGAGGCTACGGGGGCAAATGTTGAAATGGTAAGAAAGGGGATAGGATCAGATAAAAGAATAGGGATGAGTTTTCTTTATGCAGGAGCTGGTTATGGTGGCTCATGTTTTCCAAAAGATGTCAAGGCTCTTGCCAGAAGTGGAAAAGATTATGGGGTTGAAATGAAAATAGTGGAGGCGGTTGAGGAGGTTAATAATGAGCAAAAAGAGATTGTTTTCAAAAAATTACAACATGCTTTTGCCGGAATCCTTAAAGGAAAGGTAATTGCTTTGTGGGGACTTTCATTTAAACCTGATACAGATGATATGAGAGAGGCTCCATCGCTTGTTGTTATAGAGAGGCTTATTGAGGCCGGGGCAACTGTTAGGGTTTTTGATCCGGTTGCAATGGAGGAGTCAAAGAGAAGAATTGGAAATATTGTCCAATACTGCAATAATATTTACGATTCTGTTGATGGTGCAGATGCTATTGCTCTTCTGACTGAATGGAAACAGTTCAGATTGCCGTCATGGACTAAGGTTAAAGGGCTTATGAAAGGAAATATTGTTGTTGACGGAAGAAATATTTATGACAATAATGAGCTTAAGACAGAAGGTTTCAGGCTCTATTCTATCGGTAAAAACAACTAATTATGAAAAGGATACTAGTAACAGGTGGTACGGGATTTATTGGTTCACATCTGTGTGAAAGGCTTCTTAATGAGGGTAACGATGTAATTTGTCTGGATAATTTTTTTACAGGGACAAAAGAGAATGTTATACATCTAATTGGAAATCCGCATTTTGAACTCATAAGACATGATGTTACACATCCTTTTTATGCTGAGGTTGACCAGATTTATAATCTTGCTTGTCCTGCCTCTCCGGTTCATTATCAGTATAACCCTATCAAGACTGTAAAGACTTCTGTGATGGGCGCAATAAATATGCTCGGCCTCGCAAAAAGGGTTAAGGCCAGGATACTTCAGGCGTCTACCAGTGAGGTTTACGGAGATCCTTCGGTTCATCCTCAGGAGGAGAGTTACTGGGGTAATGTAAATCCAATTGGTATAAGGTCTTGCTACGATGAGGGAAAGAGATGTGCGGAAACACTTTTTATGGATTATCACAGGCAAAACAGGGTAAAAATAAAGATTATAAGAATATTTAATACTTATGGTCCCAAAATGCATCCAAACGATGGCCGGGTAGTCTCTAATTTTATTGTCCAGGCACTTAAAGGTGAGGATATAACACTTTATGGAGGTGGAGGTCAGACCAGAAGTTTTCAGTACATTGACGATCTGATTGAAGCAATGATCAGGGTTATGAATAACACTGATGATAGTTTTATCGGCCCGGTAAATATTGGGAATCCTAATGAATTTACAATAAGAGAACTTGCTGAAAAGGTCATTAAACTAACCGGGACAAAATCCGGATTTGTTATAAAGGATCTTCCTTCCGATGACCCCAGGCAGAGGCAGCCCGATATATCGTTAGCTAAAGAAATTATTGGCTGGAGTCCAAAAATTGAAATTGATGAGGGGCTTGTTAAGACAATAGATTATTTTAGAAAAAGTTTGCAATAATGGAAATTACACCCTCTGATTTCACGGTGATGATTGTTGATGATGTTGATGCAAATGTGCTTCTTCTTAAATTATTATTGACCAAGGCTGGCTACAAGACAACAACTGCTTATAACGGTAAGGATGCATTGAATCTGGTTTCAAGAACATCCCCTGATCTTATCCTTCTCGATATTATGATGCCGGTTATGGATGGGCACGAAGTTGCTGAAAAGCTGAAAGGAATGCCAGATAAAAGAGATATCCCGATTATTTTTCTTACTGCTCTTAATTCACCAGAGGATATTGTTAAAGGGTTTAAGAACGGAGCAGCAGATTACATCTCCAAGCCATTTAACAAAGAAGAGCTTTTAATCAGGGTGAATCATCAACTATCACTTGTCTCTGCGAAAAGAACTATCGAAAAGCAGAAGGAGGAGCTGGAAAAAACGGTAGAAGCAAGGGATAAGCTATATTCTCTTATTGCTCATGATTTAAGAGCCCCTATCGGCTCTTTGAGGATGGTAATGAACGCCCTCTCTATGAATGTTGACAGGAGTAAATTTGATGATGATATATATGAGGTCTTTATAACAGGTAACAGGCTTGCTGAAGACACATTTGTTCTCCTTGACAATTTGCTGAAATGGACAAAGAGCCAAACCGGCAGACTTAAAACGGTATTTCAGGATGATGTTGAAATCTTATCATTAATAAAGGGAGAGCTGGAGGTTTCTGAGGTTCTTGCTGAATTAAAACAAATATCAATTGTTTTCAATGGATATTCAGAGGCAAAAGCAAGAATTGATCAGGATATGATAAAGACAGTTTTAAGGAATTTGTTAAACAACGCAATTAAGTTCAGCAACAGGGGCTCTGAGATTATTGTTTCTCTTAAGGAGGAGGGTGATAGAGTTATTATATCGGTTTCTGACAAAGGGAAAGGTATTAAAACCTCAGATCAGAATAAGATTTTTAAAACAAATGTTCATATTAGCTCTTTTGGAACAGAAAATGAGGAGGGTTCTGGCCTGGGGCTTTTAATTTGCAAAGAGTTTATAAACAGAAATAATGGTGAAATATGGTTTGAGTCCCGGGAAGGGGCCGGATCTACTTTCAGTTTTTATATACCAATTCAGAAATAACAGGCTTGTGATCGCTGTGATTGGTTTCAGGGGTCCTGTATCTTATTGACCTGAAATGATCTGAGTGAAAAATATAATCAATTCTGAAAAGTCCAGAAATACCTTTATAGGTTCCTGCAAAACCTGACCCTGCTTGCCTGAAGCCATCTGTCATATTCTCCCCCTTAATTGTTGTGTATGTATAGGATGAAGGGGTGTCGTTAAAATCACCACAAACAACAACAGGAAAGGGGGTGCTGTTAATAATTACTTTTACAGCCTCTGCCTGTGTTGCCCTGATTTTATTGTTTTCCATTAATTCGTTTATTCTTTTGAAAAAATCGGTCCCATTTTTAGATGCTCTTGCCAGACCGGTTGTTTGCAGATGACAGTTGATAACTCTTATTTTTCCTCTGTCAGTTATTAAATCTGCCCATATAACCCTGTTTGATGTACCCTCAAAGTCAACCACCCCTTTATCAGATATATTGTATACACTCATAATTGCAAGACCAAGCTTTTCTTGGGTTGTTTTCTCAATATATTTGGCCGAGAAATGGCTGAAATAGCTATGCATTTCATTGTCATTTAGATATCCTGGGGTTTCAAACTCTTGTATGCATAAAATATCAGGCTTTTCACTATTAATAAACTCATTTATTTCAGCAACTTCGTCATAACTTTTGGAGTAATTAAAATCATGAACATTGAAACTAATAACTTTAATGGATGAGTTTAAAGCAGCAGCAAATGGTTCTCTTTCTGCTCTTGGCTGAATGATGGAGAAGATTGTATTTATATTGACAGCTATCCCAATTAGCGGAAAAATGAAAACCCATCTTTTTCTTATAAGCCATATAATAAGTAGAATGGATAGTGCACCTAGTGTAATTGGGAGTAAATTATTTGTCAGGGAGATAAATTTGAAATGATGTGGTCTTATATATCCTGAAATAGAAGCAAATATTGAAAATATGAAAATTATTATAGTTGTAAAAAAAAGAAATATGTGGAAAATATCGTTACTCTTAAACTTTGTCATTGATTCAGGATTTACCATAAATATATTAACGAATTAATATTATTGCAATATTTTTTTGTTAAACCGTAATAAATATTCATAAGGCAATGATTTTAATGCTAATTTTTCCTACTTTTGAGAGATAAATTACGAGGTGTTGTTTAAATTGTAACATTATTGTGAAAAAGAACGCTCTATTGGTTGATGATAAGGAGACAATCGCAAAGATTATCAAAGTATACATTGCAGACATATTTGATTGTGTTTATTTTGATGACCCTATAAAAGCTATAGCCTGGCTTCAGAGTGGGAATATGCCTGATTTAATAATATCTGATATAAATATGCCAAATATGACCGGCGTTGAGTTTCTTGGTTATATTAAGAGCAGCGAGATGTTTAAGAAAATCCCATTTGTAATATTGTCAGGAGAAGATAGCACTTCCCAAAAAATTGATCTGCTGGAGAGGGGAGCCAGCGACTATATTTCCAAACCCTTCAATCCAATGGAACTCAAAGTCAGGCTTAAAAAACTGGTTGAGTGACTGTAAAAATTTCATATCTGGGAAATGATAGTGTGATTTACTCACACTTGAGATCAGTTTCAGATAAATTAATAAGTTTTTGTAATAATATTGATGATATAGATTCTTCATCAAAGAATTTTAACTCAGATGCCCCTCATCTTGTTTTTGTTGAACAAGGGGATTTTTCAACGGATAAAAATTTAATTCAATCGTTAAAATTAAAATGTCCTTTTGCATATATAGTTCTTGTTTCTGACCAAATTAAACCGGAGTTGTTTGCAAAATACACTAAATATGGTGTGAAGGATACTATTCGAAGTGATGTTTCAAGAGAGCGGTTGTTAAATGCTATAGAATTTATTGAAAGGAATCATAAACTACTCTCCTCTGTAATTAATGAGCAGAATATTTCAGGTATGTATGAGATTCCTTTGTGGAAGAGGATGTTTGATATTATCTTTTCAGCCCTGGCATTGATAATTCTCTTTCCGTTTCTTATTGTTATTGCAGCATTGATCAGAGTTGAAAGCGAAGGACCGGTAATCTATATCTCAAAAAGAGTTGGAAGTAATTATAGGATATTTAATTTTTATAAATTCAGGTCAATGTATAAAGATGCAGATAAAAGACTTAAAGATTATTTAAGCCTTAATCAATATAATGATGTTGATCTGTCTGCATTTAATATAGAAGATGATACAGCAAAAATTCCCCTTAACATCTCTGTAAATCAAGAAACCAGTCTTTACTACTCTGATGACGATGTTATTTCAGAAGAGGATTTTATAAGAGATAAGAAATCAAAACAGAAGAATAATTTTCTTAAATTTGAAAATGATCCTCGTATAACTAAAATGGGACATTTTATTAGAAAATTTAGCATAGATGAACTACCTCAGCTAGTGAATATCATTAGAGGGGATATGTCTATTGTCGGGAACAGACCATTGCCTATGTACGAGGCAGAACAGCTTACAACAGACCAGTATATTGACAGATTTATAGGTCCCGCCGGTTTGACTGGTCTATGGCAGGTTCAAAAGAGGGGGGACTCAGGAAAACTCTCCCCAGAGGAGAGAAAGCAACTGGATATTTTTTATTCAAGTAATTATAATTTCTGGATGGATATAAAAATTATATTCAAGACACTTACAGCATTTGTTCAAAAAGAAAATGTATAATTTATGGCAATTCTGAAATTCATCTGCGCAATATTATGCTTTACCGGAATGAACATATATATGTTTGGTCAGGTTCAATCAGAAGACGAATTTGCCGGGCTTATGCTTCCTCCTATTGAAGTATTATTTGAAAAACTTAAGGAGTGTCCTCAGTACAGATATTATGACAGCAAAATAGAGACGGAGGAGGAGGTATTAAAGAGAGACAAATTAAGTTGGCTGTCATTTTTTTCAATAGTTGGTACATATCAATACGGGATGGTCGGGCTAAACTCCTATACTAATGTTGGTGAAAATTTCCCTTTAATATACCAGGTGTCTGGTACACAACAAATATGGTACAATATTGGGGGGATAATTAACATTCCATTAAATAGGGTTTTTGAAAGAAGACGAAATATAAGAATTCAGAAAACCAAAATTAATACATCAACATTTGAAAGGGACATGTGGTATGAAGATCAAAAGATTAAAGTTATTACATCATATGTTGATGCTCAAAGAGTAATGAATCAGTTGACTGTGTTTGAGGAGGCTTATGAATATGCCAGAGCCCAGTTTAGACTGGTGGAGAATGATTTTATTGTTGGAAAGATAACAGCAGGGGAGTTGAGCGTTTCAAAAACTTTGCATATGCAGGCGAATACAAATCTTGAGAATGCCAGGGCAGATCTTAAAATTGCAATTCTTAAGCTAGAGACATTAACCAACACAAAAATATTTAAAAAATAGATGGATTTCTTACATCAATTGGTTAAAATGATATACAGAAGGCGCTACTGGATAGTGATTTTACCTCTGTTTACTACATTATTAGCCATTTATAGTACAAGAAATATCCCCAAAACATATGAGGTAAATACAACAATATACACCGGTATTGCTTCTGGTTTTACAATAGAATCAGGTATTGAAGGTGCCAGAGTGGACTGGAGCTCAGTTAAAAACGGTATTGATAACCTCATTAGCATTATAATGTCTAAGTCCACACTCAGGAATGTTTCGTTAAGGCTATATGCACAGCATATGATATATGGAGATTCTCTAAGGGACAATAATTACATTACAGCAGATAATTTCAGATCCATATACAGGATTACACCTTATGAAGTAAGACAGCTCATTGATAAATCTTCTGTAGATAAAACCATTGAGAATTTAAACGCATACGAAAGATCTTCTCCCAAAAATTTCGTATATGGGCTTTTTAATTGGTATCACAGGCACTATAGTTATAATTCTCTTAAAGATATAGTTGTTAAAAGAGTTCTTGATAGTGATATGATCGATATTGAGTATTCTGCTGATGATCCCGGTGTTGCGTATCATACTTTGCTTCTCCTTAATTCAGAATTTGTAAAGCAATATGAAGTTCTTCGTTTTGGTCAAACAAATTCGGTGATTGATTATTTTAGAAATGAATTATCTCAGCTTGAAAAGAGATTAAAATCCTCAGAAGATTCTCTTACACTTTATAATATTGAGAAGAGGATTATTAACTATTCTGAGCAGACTAAGCAAGTTGCTGATTTGTCAGCTAAATATGCATTGGAGTACATGGAGGTGCAGCTGGCATATTCCAGTGCAGATGCTGCGGTATCAAATCTTGAGAAGAGAATTGATAAACAAATTAAAATAATTCAGAATAATACTCAGTTCACCGAAAAAATCAGGGAGATGGCTGCCCTGAGCAGTCAGATATCCAGGATAGAATTAATAGGGAGGGATAGTATTATTGATCGCGGAATTAGTATTGGATCACTAATAAAACAGAGACAAGATATTGAGTCTGAATTAAGGGACATAACAAGCAGCATAAATGAAGATAAATTCACAAAGGAGGGAGTAGCCTCTGTTACCTTTGTTGAGGAGTGGATTAATGAATATCTGTTAAGAGAAAAAACCAGGGCTCAACTGGATGTTATAAATGAAATTGTTGCTGATCTTCAGGATGAATACACATATTTCTCACCTATTGGTTCTACACTAAAAAGGAAAGAGAGAATTATTGATTTTACTGAAAAATCCTACCTTGCTATTCTTGAAAGTCTTAATGCTGCATTGATGAGGCAGAAAACACTTCAGATGACTTCTGCTAACCTTAAACCGATTGACCCTCCATTATTCCCAATTTCACCATCTTCAAAAAGGAGGATTATTATATTAATTGTATTTGGGTCTACCATTGCCTTTATTGCCGGTTTCTTTGCATTTCTGGAACTATTTGACAGAACAATCAGAGATAAGTTCAGGGCTGAAAGGCTTATCGGTACTACTGTATTGGGGGCTTTTCCAAAAAAATTCCTGTTTCAGTATAAACGGTATAATGCAGAATATGAAAAAATTGCTACTAATACTCTTGCCAATTCCATTATACCATTCCTAAATCCAAAAGAGGGTCCTGATATTATTAACTTTTTAAGTGTTGAAGATGGAACGGGTAAATCAAGGCTAACAAGGTTGTTATATGATTACTGGACAGATAGAGGCTTAAAGATTAGAGTCATATCCTGGCATGATGAAGAGCCTGCTATTTCAAGAGACTATGTAATTTCACAAAACTTATCCAATATTTATGATATTGATAATTACGATATAATTCTGGTCGAACACAGAGCCTTGCTTAAATCAGCAGTACCTGCAGGTTTATTGAAGGAGGCCTCTCTAAACTTGTTGGTTTTAAGAAGCGACAAAGTGTGGAGAGATATTGATAAGATTATTTTTGAAAGATTAACTAAGAGTGCAGAGAGATCCCCTCTGCAGGTATATCTTACAAATGTCAGCAGACACGATGTTGAAACCTTTACAGGAATGCTTCCGCCTCACTCATTCTTGAGAAAATTGATTTACAAGATTCTTCAGTTTGGCCTCACTTCTAATTAGCAATATTATGAGGCGAATTGCTGAATACATTAAATCTAATTCGTCAGGTACGATTATATATGTCTTTCTTGTAGTAAGTATTCTGCTATTAATAACTGTTATTCTTAATCATGGACTTTATATAGGTCTTGCCCTGTCTTTTCTACCATTAACAGTTCTGGTTATTTATTTTCTAATAAGAAATCCCTTTTTAGCTTTATCTGTACTATTTATACTTAATTACTATGTGTCAGGCTTGTCAAGATATATTACAGTGTTATCTCCTGGCATTACAATGGACATTTTAATTGTACTTGTAATAATAATAATTCTATTAAACATACTTTCAGGTAAACAATCAGTAGAGTTATCAAATATTGTTAACGGACTAACTTTTGCGGCGTTTATATGGCTTATTTATTGTGTTTTCTTAGTTCTTAATCCAACTAACTTTTCCTTCTATGGATGGTTTCAGAGTGCAAGAGGAGTCACAATATATTTTTTATTAATATCACTAATCAGTGCTCTTATACTTAAAAAATTCAAAGAGGTTAGATATATGCTTTATATTTGGGCCGTTCTTTCTTTAACAGCTGTTCTTAAGGCATATATCCAAAAAAACTTTGGATTTGATTACGCAGAGTGGAGATGGTTATATGCATCAGGAGGAAGGACACATATAATTAACACTGGAATTAGGTATTTTTCATTTTATCCTGATGCTGCAAATTTTGGAACTGGAATCGCCTTTGCCGGTGTGGTATTTGGGTTTGTAGCTCTAACCTTTAAAGATAAGTGGGCAAAAATTTTCTTCATATTTACTTCTGCGGCTTGTGCTTATGGTATGATGATATCTGGAACACGAGGATCGCTAGCTGTTCCGTTTGTTGGAATGTTCGTTTATACTATTTTATCCAGGAAATTTAATATTCTGATTGTTTCTGTAATAGCTACAGCTTTGACATTTGGAATTTTAAAATATACGGATATTGGTAGTGGGAATGTATTCGTAAGAAGAATGAGAACTGCTTTTGACCCTTCGGACGCATCCTTTAAAGTGCGTATTGACAATCAGGCTAAGTTGAGAGATTATATGCAAGACAAGCCTTTTGGAGCAGGAATTGGTATGGCAAGGAAAAGATCAGATAAATATGAACCAAACTATTACTTGTCAAAAATTCCTACTGACTCCTGGTATGTATTGATTTGGGTTGAGACAGGGATTGTTGGTCTTATACTTCACTTAGGAATATTAATATATATTGTTGGATATGGGACTTTCCTTGTCTATTTCAAGTTAAGAGACAGAGAGGTCAAAGGAGTTGTAATGTCTTTAGTATCCGGGATATCAGGAGTATATGTAGCTTCATACAGTATAGAGATCATGGGCCAGTTTCCTACAGGCTTCATTTTATATTTGGGAATGACAATCATTTTCCTGAGTCCAAAATTTGATAAAGAATTAATAGAAAAAGAGGAATCGCTTTTACTACTTTCTGAAGCAGATGAAAAAGAAATGTGATATATCTTTTATTGTAGTAAACTATAACGGAGCGGAACACACACGAGGTTTGCTTTCGAGTTTTCTTTTTTATTTAAGGGATTATGATTACGAGGTAATTGTTGTAGATAATGGATCAAAATATAATGAGGCAGCAGACCTTGAAAGGGAGTTCCCTCAGTTTATATATATAAGGAGTGAGCTTAATCTAGGTTTTTCCGGAGGTAATAATTTGGCAATAAGGATTGCATCTAAAGAGTTTATAATGCTTATTAATAATGATGCATATCTAATAGATAGTTCGATAATAAGATTAAGTACTTTTTTGAGAGAAAGAGGAGATGTTGGTGCAGTTTCTCCAAAAATTCTATTTGAAAGGCCTGAAGGTTATATCCAATATGCAGGATTTACTGAGTTTTCCCCCGTTTTTCTCAGAAATAAAGCGATAGGATACATGAGCCCCGATATCGGCCAGTATAACATCTCTTCAAGGGTATGGTCAACACACGGAGCTGCTATGATGGTAAAAAAAGAGGTGCTAAGCTATTCCGGATTAATGCCGGAGATATATTTCTTATACTATGAGGAGTTTGACTGGTGCAATAAAATAAAGGAGGCTGGATATGAAATATGGTACAATCCGGATTGTGTTGTAGTTCATAAAGAGGGCTCAACAACTAAAGGTATATCCTCCCTAAAAAATTATTACTTAACCAGAAACAGGTTACTATACGCTTTTAGAAACCTCCGAGGCGTATCAAAGGGTTTGTCTATCATATATCAGTTATTTATTGTTTTGCCAAAAGAAGTTATTAAATTGATGATTATTGGTAATTTTAATAAGGCGTTTGCTGTTTTGAAAGGAGCCTGGAGCTTTATCAGGCTGAAGGACAAGAATGTAAAGGTTTTTTTATGAGTAATATATTAAATATTACAGATTGGATTCTTTTTTTATTTTTTTTGTTGATTGTACTGTACCTGTTAGTTTTCAGTTTGGCATCACTTAAGAAGCGCAAATTGAAAAGTATTATACATCTGGATGAGAAAAGAATGATGTTGGTTCTTTTTCCTGCATATAAGGAGGATGAGATTATAATAGACTCCGTTAAGGATTTTTTAAAACAGGATTATCCCCCGGATAGATTTGAAGTAGTTGTAATTTCTGATAAAATGAGGACTGAAACGAATGATTCTCTTAAGGAGTTATCTGTTACCATTTTTGAAGCAAATTATGAAAATAGTACAAAAGCAAAAGCTCTGAATTTAGCGATTGACAAATTAGGAGACAGCTTATATGATGTGGTTGTAGTTATGGATGCCGACAACAAAGTGGAAACCTCCTTTTTGACAGATATTAACCATGCTTTTTGTAATGGTTCCAAGGCTGTTCAGGCTCATAGAACGGCAAAAAATCTTAATACCAGCATAGCAATTCTCGACGCAATCAGTGAGGAGATAAACAATTCAATTTTCAGAAAAGGGCATATTAATTTTGGTCTCTCAGCTGCATTGATAGGTTCAGGAATGGCATTTGAATACAATTGGTTTAGAGAAAACATAAAAAAATTCAGGACAATGCCTGAGGAGAGAGAGCTTGAAGCACTACTGCTTAAACAAAGAATATTCATTGATTATCTTGAAAATGTGCTGGTATATGATGAAAAGATTCAAAAAAGTGGAATCTTTTATAAACAGAGAAGAAGATGGTTTGCTTCACAGATTGAGACCCTAAAATCAGTTATCTGGGATTTGCCCTCTGCCCTGTTTTCGGGAAATATATCATATGCGGATAAGATAATTCAGTGGCTGTTTCTTCCAAGATTGCTAATAATGGGGTTTCTTACTGGCATTGCTTTTATTTTGGCTCTATTTTACTTTGCCATTTCGATTAAGTGGTTTGTTCTTCTTTTTTTATTATTGTTCTCGCTTATTATATCTATACCTGCCAAATTTTTTAATAAAAGGCTTCTTGTGGCATTATGGAATCTTCCCTACCTTTTTATTCTAATGTTTTTAAATATTTTTAAGGTGCAGGGTGTATATAGCAGATTTATTCACACTGAAAAAAATTATCAAAAGGATGAGAATTGCAATTGAAGCACAGAGGATTTTCAGGAAGAATAAACACGGGATGGATTTTGTTGCTCTAGAAACTATAAAAGAGCTTCAGAAACTTGATACGGCTAATGAATATTTTATTATTACTGCAAGAGGGGAGGATTGTAATATTATTAATGAGACTTTGAATTTTAAGATAATTTCCATTAATTGTTCCTTCTACCCATTTTGGGAACAAATAGCACTGCCTTTTATTCTTTGGAAAATCAAGCCAGACTTGCTTCATTGTACGAGTAATACAGGGCCGGTAGCTTGCAAACAGAAAATGATTGTGACTCTTCATGATGTTATTTTTTTAGAGAAAAGAGATGCGCCACGAAAATCTCTTTATCAAACTTTTGGATGGTATTACAGAAAACTCATAGTCCCTTTTGTTTTGAAGAATTGTAAGAAAATCATTACTGTTTCAGATTATGAGGCGAACAGAATAAGCGAGGTGACAGGGATAGACAATACGATGATTACAACGGTATATAACGGATTAAGTAAACATTTTATAAGGAGAGAGAACCCATGGTCAATATCAGAATTATACATCCCTGAAAAAGATTTTATTTTTTTTCTGGGTAATACTGATCCCAAAAAAAACACGGACAATGTTCTAAGAGCCTATGCAGAATATGTTAGTTCTGCAACAGAAAAGCCACTTCCTCTGCTTATTGCAGATCTTAAGAGAGAGATTGTCGATTCAATTCTTCTGAAATATAATCTATCTAATGTAATTGATCTTGTTTATACGCCGGGTTATATAAACAATAACCATCTGCCATACATTTATTCTGCTGCAAAGATTTTTCTTTACCCTTCTCTGAGAGAGAGCTTTGGTATTCCTATTCTTGAATCTATGGCTTGCGGAACACCTGTTATTACTTCAAAACGATCTGCTATGCCTGAAATTGCAGGTGTGAATGCAATCCTTATTAATCCGGATGATCATTACACAATTGCTGAAGAAATATGCAAACTGTTGAATGATTCTGATTATTACACCAGTAAAGTAGAGTATGGATTGGAAAGGGCAAAACATTTCTCTTGGAAAAATGCAGCTGAAAGGCTGAAATCAATTTATGAATCAATGGAATGAATTCATTAAGACAACAATTAATTGCAGGTACAGCATACTCAGCTATTGCTAAATACTCAGGGATGGTAATTGCCCTTATTGTTACAGCAATTCTTGCCAGATTACTCCCCCCGGAGGACTTTGGTATAGCAACAGTAGCAACGGTAATTATCTCTTTTTTGAGCATGTTCTCAAGTTTTGGATTTGAACCAGCTATTGTTCAGTTCAGAAATTTAGATGAGTATGACTACAATAACATCTTTTCATTTACTTTCTGGATTGGATTACTACTTTCAATAGGATTCTATTTCCTTGCTAAGCCAGTATCACTGTTCTATGAGAGCCAAGAGTTACTCACGATTTTAAGATTATTATGTATAAATCTTTTCTTTGCAACACTGAATGTAGTGCCTAATGCATTAATCTACAAGGATAAATTATTTCGGTTCATTGCAATAAGATCATTCTCTGTACAGCTGATTGTTGGAATTGCATCTATTGTAGCAGCGTTAATGGGTGCCGGAATTTATGCTCTTATTATAGCTCCCGTTTTTTCGAGCGTAATAATTTTTATTCTTAATTTCAACAGATTTCCACAAAAACTTAGTGCCAGCTTAGGTCTTGAATCTGTGCGAAAAATATTTTCCTACTCTTTTTACCAGTTTCTATTCAGTACTTTTAACTTCTTTTCTAAGAGTATGGACAAACTTATAATTGGTAAAGGATTAGGTATGGACATGCTGGGATTCTATGAAAAGTCTTACAGATTAATGATGCTGCCTATACAAAACATTACCTATGTAATGAGTCCTGTAATTCATCCTGTTTTTTCTGATCTTCAGGGTAACCTGGAAAAAATGGCTACTTCTTATGAGAAAATGGTTAGAGTGCTCGCTTTTATAGGATTCCCCCTCTCAGTCTTTCTTTATTTCGCTGCTGAAGAGTTAGTCATAATTATGTTTGGAAATAATTGGCTTCAATCAATTCCCTCATTTGAAATACTCTCTTTTTCTGTAGGCTTTCAAATTATTCTTTCAACTTCCGGATCAATCTTTCAAGCTTCAAACTCAACAAAACATCTATTTATATATGGAGTATCAACATCATTAATTACTTTACTTACTGTTGTTCTCTCTGTATTAATCTTTGGCACAATTGAATCTGTTGCATGGTCAATAACGATAACATCTCTTGTGAATTTTCTAATAATATACTTTGTAATGTATAAGAGTATTCTTAAAAGAAGATTAAGCCTTTTTCTTAAACATTTCTCCTCACCTCTTTTGTTATCCATTCTTTTATCGGGCTTTAATTTGATTTTTGATTATGTGTTTAAAACAGAAAATGTAGTCTTAAGATTATTTTTAAATGGCTCTTTGTCAGTCTTTCTATATTTGTTATTTATTCAGATATGTGGTGAGTATGATATAAAAGGGGCAATTGTATCTTTAATTAAAAAGTTAAAAAGATGAAACTCTTTTTTTTACATTTTTTTGAATTGAGCCCTCATAGCGGAATCAGTAAGAAAATAATTTATCAGACAAATGCTCTAAAAAAATTGGGTGTTGATGTAGAGTTGTGTCATTTGAAGATATACGATGATGGTAAGCAGTGCAGAGTTTGTGGTGATGTTGATATAGATGAGTTGGGGAGCGGTTGGAAAGTTAGATTTACAAAATGGTTTAAGTATAGAAAACTGACAGATTATATAATAGAGGCAGGGATTGATGTGTTGTATATCAGGAGTTTCTATAATACTACGCCTCAACTTTTAAAAATGTTTAAGAGTCTAAAAATTAGAGGAGTAAAAATTGTTTTAGAGTTTCCTACTTACCCCTACGATTCTGAGGTCAGAGGCGGGGCATTAAAGACAAGAATGATATTTCTTGTAAACAGGTTATTCAGGTCTCAGTTAAGGAAATATGTAGATAGAGCAGTTACATTTTCTCTTTCTGATTTTATACATGGAATTCCAACAATTAAAATTTCTAACGGAATAGACTTTAGTGCTGTACCTTTAAAAAGAGTGACAGACGCAACAAAGGATATTGTTCTTCTGGGAGTTGCTGATATTCATATCTGGCATGGTTTCGATAGAGTTATTTTAGGTTTAGATGATTATTACAGAAACTCTTTAATGGGAGTTAGGGTTGTTTTTAATATTGTTGGGGACGGAGATACTTTTGAAATTGAAAGGCTAAAACAACTAACAATAGATTTGGGCTTAAGCGAGTTTGTTCACTTTTACGGTTACCTTTATGGAGAAATGCTAGATGAAGCATTCAATACAGCACACTTTGGAATTGCAAGTCTTGCAAGACACAGAACAAATATTACAAATATTAAAACGCTGAAAAACAGAGAGTATGCTGCAAGGGGTATTCCGTTCCTATATTCGGAAAGGGATGAGGACTTTGATGGAATGCCATATATAATAAAAGTATCAGCTGATGATTCTTCTATAGATATATCTGCAATTGTGAATTTTCTGAATCAATTTAACATGACTCCGGATGATATCAGAAACTCAATTATTGATAGTCTCTCCTGGGATATTCAGATGAAAAGGGTCTTAGATAATATTTATACTTATGATGATTGAAATTATTTTCTGGATATTGTTGATTATTGTATTTTATACATATATAGGATATGGGATAGTTCTTTTTATATTAGTAAAAATCAAAGAGCTATTTATTGTTAAAAATCAAAACATTAGGGTTTCAGAGGAGTTCCCTGATGTTACATTGCTTATTGCTGCCTATAATGAAGAGGCGGTAATAACCAAAAAAATGAAAAATTCACACGAGCTATCTTATCCTGAAGGAAGGCTAAAAATTGTTTGGATTACTGATGGAAGCAATGATGGAACAAATAAGCTGCTAAATGATTATAAGGATGTAAAGATTCTTTTTGAACCGGAAAGGAAGGGTAAAACGGCCGCCCTTAACAGAGCAATTAGTTTTATTGATACTCCATTTGTTGTGTTTTCTGATGCAAATACAATGCTTAACAAAGATGCGTTGCTAAATCTTATAAAACCGTTTGAAAATGATAGTATTGGTTGTGTGGCAGGAGAGAAAAGAATAGCAGCAGAAGGGAGAGATATAGCCTCTTCAAGTGGAGAGAGTTTTTACTGGAAATACGAGTCTTTTCTTAAGGATTTGGATTCCAGGCTCTATAGTTCTATGGGAGCAGCAGGAGAGCTATATGCAATCAGAACGGAGTTATATAAAACAATCCCCTCTTCAATTTTATTGGATGATTTTATATTGTCAATGTTAATTGTAGAGGGTGGATACAAAATTTATTATTGTAAAGATGCATACGCAGTTGAGAAAGGCGCTCTTAACATGGTTGAAGAGGAAAAAAGAAAGATTAGAATTGCTGCCGGAGGGATTCAGTCATTTAAACTTCTTAAAAATCTCTTAAATCCAATTGCTCATCCCCGTACCTGGTTACAGTTCATATCTCACAGAGTCCTGCGATGGACTGTCACTCCAATTGCTCTGTTTTGTTTACTCCCTGTCAACATCTCTCTTTCACTAGTTGATAATTCGTCGATATATGATTATCTTCTTCTAATGCAGCTAGTGATTTATTTTTTTGCATTAATAGGAAAGTTCAATCAAGACAGAAAAGTTAAGATTAAGATTTTTTTTATCCCGTACTATTTTATCTTTATGAATTTCTGTGTTGTAAAGGGTTTTGTATATTTGATGAAAAATAGGGGGAAGGGAACATGGGAGAAATCAGAAAGAAAAGGCTGATGAAATGAAAATAATAGAACAAACTCTCACTAATAATATTCGCTTAAAGAAATTTTTACTCTCTTTAATGGTTAGTAAGGTCAGGACAAGACCTCGTATGTGGCTTAGAATCCTTTTGCCTTTCTATATTAAAAGAGGCGCTGGATCAGTTATATATTCTAGTGTAAGAATGGATATAGTCCCCTTTAGAAAATTTTCTATAGGCAGATCCTCTGTAATTGAGAGTTTCTCTGTAATAAACAATATGGTTGGAGATGTTCAAATTGGTGATTATTCAAGAGTTGGGATAGGAAACACTATTATTGGCCCAGTCACAATTGGATCCAATGTAATGCTTGCTCAGAATGTTGTAGTATCAGGTATGGATCATAAATATGATGATATTGATACTCCGGTCTCACTACAGGGTATCTCCTCATCTTCGGTTACAATTTGTGATGGCTCCTGGATAGGAGCAAATGTAGTAATTACCAAGGGATTGAAAATTGGTAAACACTCTGTTGTTGCTGCCGGAAGTGTAGTTACCAGAGATGTAGAAGATTATTGTGTTGTTGCAGGAGTGCCGGCAAAAATTATAAAAAGATATAACATTGAAAAACATTGTTGGTACAGTCAATCTGAGTAATCTTCAATAGTATTTGTTGCCAATAAGGTTATAATTTGTTATATTCACGCTATCACAGAAATTGAAAAATATTAACTCTTTGATTATGCGAAGTTGTGCCATAGTAATTTCTTTGCTTATCCTGGCTTCGTGCGTGAAGTTCCCGGAGGAGAATTATGTATCGCCTCTTGTTGTCCCGGCTGATTTCAACTGGAAGTCAATCGAAGCAAAATCTGTTTCTGTAAATTCCATTTCAACAATTTTAAATGAAGATGGTGATACTGTTGCATTTTTCATCCCTCCTGGTGATTATTCAATTAATGTTGGTATGAATGATACTCTTAAAATTATTGCCGAGGAAAGTAATCCATTAACCAAGGCTTTGTCAGGTAATATTAAAGAAGTAATATACTTCCCGGCAAAGGGAAAATATTCTACCATAATGTTTGAAGATCTCTTTCCAATCAAAGGAGATATGGATATGAATGATGTTGTATTTGGATTAAATATTGAATATTTTCTTGATAATCAGGCCAGAGTGTTAGGATTTAGAATGAATATCCAGCCCAGGGCTGCCGGAAGTTCATACCAGGCTATTGGCTTGGCTGCTACAATCTCCTCCCTTGATAAGAAGGTTTCAATTGTAAAGGAGATTATTCATTCCTCTGATCCCAGATTATCCAGGTTTTTTTCTGTGAATAGCACAAAAGATGGATATACCCCAGAAGTTGGTCAGAGTAAATACGAAGTCATACCAATTACAGGTGATTTCAGATCAAACTTTGCACAAACAACACAATTGTTCATTAATGTACGAAATATTGATCAGGAGGTAAAGCCTGAAAACTTTTCAGTGACAGTAGAATTTAATTCAGAAGACAAGATGCCGGCATCTAATTTTACTTTTCTTGAAGAATTACAACAAGGTAAATTCAATCTAGATATATTCGCTGTTTTTGGTCAGAGAGGAAGAGAGGTTCATTTTAAAGGGCAGAAACCAACAGATAATTTTAATTTTCAGTTTCTACTGGCTACAATGACTGGGGATTTTTCTACAGTTGACAACTGGGTGTGGGCAATTTTAAGCGATAAGTCAATCAGGCATCAACAGGAATTTGTAAAAATTTACAATGCGTACCCCAATTTTAAAACTTGGGCTGAGGGAGAGATAAGTATTGGATCGGATTGGCATATACCATCAGTTAAAGATAGTCTATACACCAGATTAGATTTCAGCTATGTTAATTAAATAGCAAATAATGAAAAAGTTAGCACACCCGGTTTATGTAACACAACCAGCTTTGCCGCCGCTTAAGGAGTTTAATTTATATCTGAAAGAAATTTGGAGAAGTAAAATTATTACAAATAATGGACCCTATCACCAGAAATTTGAACAAGCACTGGCCGAATATCTTGGAGTGAATCATATCTCTGTTTTTAGTAACGGCACAATGGCTCTAATGACTGCTATTCAGGCCCTGAGAGTTACAGGAGAGGTAATCACAACGCCTTTCAGCTTTGTAGCAACAACTCACTCACTCTGGTGGAATAATATAAAACCTGTTTTTTCTGATATTGAACAGGAGTTTTTTACTCTTGACCCATTAAAGTTGGAGGCAGCAATAACGCCTAAGACAACTGCAATAATGCCGGTTCATGTGTATGGAAATCCATGTCAGATAGAGAAATTACAGACAATTGCAGACACATATGGTCTTAAAATAATATATGATGCTGCACACGCATTTGCTGTAAAGAGAGAGGGTAAATCAGTCTTAAACTATGGGGACCTTTCTATACTTAGTTTTCACGCCACGAAGGTTTTCAATTCTATTGAAGGAGGTGCAATAATAAGTCCTGATGAGAAAACCAAGAAAAGAATTGATTATCTGAAGAATTTTGGGTTTGCAAATGAAGTTACCGTTATTGAGCCCGGAATAAATGCAAAGATGAATGAACTGCAGGCAGCCTACGGTTTACTTCAACTTAAATATGTTGATGAATATATACACAAGAGAAAGATAATATCATCAAGATATAGAGATAATCTTAGTTATATTAAAGGCATATCTGTGTTAAATGACTTACCAGAGATTGAACATAACTATGCTTACTTCCCTATTTTAGTTGATGTTAATCATTATGGGGTATCAAGGGATAAACTCTACGAGATTTTAAAAAGTTATAACATTTATGCAAGAAGGTATTTTTATCCTTTGATTAGCCATTTCCCATCATACAGAGGGTTAGAATCCGCAAATCCAGATAACTTGCCTGTTGCTGAACGAATCTCTGCTCAGGTTATCTGTTTGCCCGTTTATCCTGATTTACCGCTACATATTGTTGACCTGATCTGTGAAATTATTTTAAAAAAGGGAGGGACTGATGCTTCCGGCAGAAATAAATAGTGATGGGAACTATATTCTTCATCTTTTATCTGATGAAAAGTTTACTGATCATGTAATTCAGATTTTTGAAGAGATTTATCCATCCAGGAACATATATTATATTGAACTTAACTCAGGATTTAGGGAGTTTAAATATGTTAAATCATGTAATTCAGGAATTATTATTGCCGAGTTTGGTGCACCTGCTATTGAATCTCAGCTGCCGGATTTGTCTGGATTCTGTGCTGTTATATTCCATAATATTATTAATCAGTATAAAATTGACTTTTTAGCTAACAGAAAAGAGAAGCTGAAATATCACTGGATGATTTGGGGTGCCGATTTATATTCATTTCCCGGCCTGTCTCGGAACATACTCCCAATATCAATGGAGTATTTAAAGAGAAACAGCACTTTTATAAAAAATTTTACGCGGTTTATATATGACAACTATCCATATGTTTATAATATTCTATATATAATTACTCATTTCAAAAAGTCCCCTATACATAGGACATTGAGTTATTGCAAAAAGTTTGCAAGTATCTCAACAATCATTTCGCCAGAGATTGATCTTGTAAAAAAGTGGATTAATCCTAAAGTAGTAGATGTTCCTTTCAGATACTCTACAATAGAAAAGCTTGTTGCAGGAGACCTTAATTCTTTTTGCGTCGGGGATAATTTTTTGTTAGGCAACTCTGCTACTATTGAGAATAACCATTTAGATACTTTTAGTTTAATTAGTAAATTAGATTTTGATAAAGAACTTATTTTTTGCCCCCTTTCATACGGAGGTCCGGGTTTTACAAATTATGCAAGAGATATTACTTTAGCGGGAAAGAATATTTTTGGAGAAAAATTTATCCCTTTAACAGAGTTTCTGTCAAACGATGAATATGTTGAAATAATAGAGAAATGTGGTAATGTCATAATGAATCATCTCAGACAACAGGCATTAGGAAATATAATAACTTCAATGTGGAAAGGTGCAAGAGTCTATTTCAACGAGCTTAGTCCGGTCTATTCCTATTATAAAAGTCTTGGATTAACTGTATACACATTGTCTGACATCCATAACTTCAGAAATCTTCCGGATTACGAATCTCTTGCAAAAGCTAACAGGGGTATTTTGTACAACATGTATTCAGAGCAAATTGTCAAGAAGGAGGCATTTGAGCTTGTAGATTTTCTATTAAAATGACCCAAATGGTAAAAATTTACAATTTGGGGTTTTTAAGTCGCAATTAACATTTATATTTGAACCAACTATATAAAACTAAACTATATGAGAAAAATTTTAGCATCATTATTAGTGCTTCTCCCTGGGATGGTGTTTGCACTTGGAGGAGGTAATGAGCAGCCGACTCCAAAAATGAATTTCTACGGAATCGATTTCACACTCGTAAAGACCTTTGGTGTTAAGGAAGATGTTGGTAAAACGGCCTTAGCATTTGAAGCAATTAATAAATTAATTGTAACAGAAACTAAAAAGTATCAGTATGGTAATTTCTTCAGGAAATATATCAGGCAGATCGCTCAGACTACAGAACTGGGCAGGATTGAATCTCTTGGTTTTGATAATGTTAATATTGATGAGGCTATATACAGGGCAAGAGTAATGGACGAAGCCGCAATGCCTACTTACAATAAAGCTTTTAAAATTGATGATGCTGATTTGGCTCGGCTTATTAAATCCTTTAATACAGGAAGTGATAGCGGTTACGGCGTTCTTTATGTAGCAGAGCTTCTAAATAAAGAGGATGGAATTGGTAATTATATTGCTGTATTCTTTGATATAAGAACAAAGAAAATAATTTTTGCTGACAGGGTTTCAGGAAAAGCTGGTGGCTTTGGTCTTAGAAATTATTGGGCAGCTCCTTTGGAAAAGATATTTAAACTATAGAGGTGTTTGTGTTTAAAAAAAGGCCGGTTGATAATAATAACCGGCCTTCTTTTTTTTATGATACTCTAGTAAGTATATATATCTTCAATATTCCGGTAGCCAGGGATATTAACATACCAATCAGGATATTCTACCCCGGAAGATTGTGCCCAAGCTTCAAATTTCAGATAAGCATTGTTTACAGCTTTAAGTTCAGCAGGATACTCAAAAACTACAGGTAACATAATACCCCACATCATTCCATCTGAAAATTTAAATTTATCAACAGGGTGAAGCTGTTTCCCGGATAGGTAAACATTATCCATTTTTGTAGTTGGAGGATAACCCGGTAGATGTACCTCCTTACCTCTCTGGATATCTCCTCTGGCATTAACAATTATGAAGAAATTAAAATTATCTGAAGTTAAATTGCTCGGTTGGACAGGAGTTGATAGATTTATCTGTATGGTGTTTTCAGGAGTTAAATTATATGATCCCGGAACAGTATTCAAGAAATTTAATGACTCAATGTTTGTTGCATCACTTACTTTGTTAAACAATGGAATTACAGCTAAAGATACTCCTGATTCTGTTCCGTTAGATGATAAAGAGAAAGGGGCAGATCCAGTTATATTTTGACCAGTAACAGATGCGATGTTTGAAGAATTTATCAGGTCAAGCTGAAATCCAGCAGAGATTGAGTAAGTACTTCCGGAAGCTTTGACAGAATACTTAAATCCAACTCTGGTGGCCATATTAGAAGAGTTTGTATATATAATCTTTCTAAATGCCAGAACAAGGTCATTCATATCATAATCTCCTTTCCATGGATACAAATCTTCAAAAGCATATGATGCCCAGCCTGTTTGACTTGGGAAGTATGAGGCGAATGCAACAGAAGGATCATTATCATCTATATCCTGACTTTGTTGAACGCCATCACCGTCATTATCTGTTATTACTGGTGGAGGGGCAACTATCTGACCCTTGCCGTCATTACAAGTTGTGGCAACTATGTTTTTAGATTGAGTATTTGTCAAAAGAGATAACGGGTCAGTAAACGAAGGCTGGTAATTAGCTCTTCCATTTGTCCCGCTACCCTCTACTAGGTTAGAATAAACAAACTCTATTCTGCCGCTGACAGTAGATCCTTTGTAAAGGAATGTTACCATGCTTCCAGTGACTTTAAAAACAGAATATTCGGAAGAAGAAGAAGTTAGAGTCATTCCGTATAATTCACTGAAATTATTGGCAATCATCATACTGCCTCCATGCATTGTTATGGTATTTCCTCCAACTTTAAGTGTCTGTGTTTCCCACAAAGAGCCACCATGCAGATTAACAGAGCCTCCGGCCCCTTTTAAATCAGTGATGTTGGCTGTAATATTACAAAAGTTGTTTGTAACAGCTGTGCTGGAGGTTTCAAAAGTTCCTGTTGCAACAATTTGATGATGATTGTTCATCACGCTCAGGTTTGTCTGGTAGTAGTTCAAAGTTGTTATTCTGCCGCCTGTATCATTAAGGGTAGATGCCCCAACTGTTAGCTCAAACTTTTTCACATCAATATTACCACTGTTAAACATCTGGGAGTTGTTTGTAACCTCAAGGCCTTTCCCGCTTTTATCAATCTGAATTATTCCCTCATTATAAATGATGCTGGAGTTGTTGATTCCAAAGTCATCGTTTGCAGTAATAGTCCCTTTATTTACGATAACAGCACCTCCTGAGATATTTGTTGATTTGCCTACATAGAGGGAGCCTCCTTCATGAATATAAATCACAGGCGGGGCAGATGCATTTACTGTCCCATTGCCTAGACTATTTGATAACTTAACTTTTCCTCCCGGAAGAATCACAAGAGATGCCTTCCCAATATTGGCACTGTTAACATCATATGTGCCTTTAACATATAAAATGGCATGTCCTTGCCAGTTAGAGAGGCTTATGGAAGCGGTTCTGTTAACCCCCTCTTTAATAATATATGATTTATAAGTATTTCCGTATATTGAAGATTCGCTGGAACTAAAGCCAACAAAAGAAACAGAGCTATTGTTTGTAATCTCAACATCATAGTTTGATGGTACAGGAACAGTTGGAGATGTAAATGATGCATTGGACGAAATTACATTTGAACTTTTAACAGAGACTGCCATGGAGACATTAAGCGTTTGAGAGCTAATTTCTACAGGCTTAACAGAACTGCTTCCTGTTGGAAATACTTCTTGAATATATATTGTTTTCAGATGTTTAGGCAAGCTTAAAGTCACACTAAACGGCGCCCCTGGTTTGGCAGCACCGGACGCAACCATTGAGCCATCTTTAAGTAATGGAGATGTATAGACTTTAAGCACTCTGATATAAGAATCGGCAATACCGGAGACTGGTGAAACTTGTACATTCAACTTGATATCTTTGACAGTCTTCCAGTCAAAGTCACTTGGAATTTTGCTGGTAGTGGGTTCCGTGGTTGGTTCGGGAAACTTAACGCAAGATGCGAAAAGTACTACGGAGAAACTTATAAGGATAAATATGAATTTTTTCATTTTTGTATTATTAACACAATATTAACAGCAAATATAAAGCCATTTTTGGATTTATGTACTTTTTTGACCATATATTTCACACCGTTAAATAATTATATTCTCCTGACTAATCGAGCCGTGTAAAACAATTTGACAAAGTGTAAAGAAATGATTTACGAGCTTATAATATCTAAGTTATAAAATAAGCCCTGAAAATTTTCCCCAGCTGGCTATTATTTCATTACCTCTCTCTGTTATAATGGATTCGGGGTGGAATTGCATGCCATATATGTTTAAGGATTTATGATAAATACTCATTATAACACTATCTTCACTTATACTTCCAACTTCCAGTTCGTTAGGAATAGTTGTTTTATCTACGGCCCAGGAGTGATATAATCCGGCGTGTAGTTTGTTATTAGAGCTGTTATTATTTGTAAGCGGCCCTAAAATTGGATCCTCAGCATTTACAAACAGAGTGCTTTTATGACCATGCAGCGGAGTTGTAAGGTTTATCAATTTTGCTCCAAAGTACTCTGCGATGGCTTGGTGTCCTAAGCATATTCCCAATATAGAATGGCTCACTTTACAAAGATCAATTACTTTTAAAATTGAACCAGCTTCAGATGGAATCCCGGGTCCGGGAGATATTACTATGTGAGAATAAATACCTATCGTCTCAAATTCTAAATAATCATTCTTTACAATATCAACAGAATTATTAAACACTTTGTTTAATAAATGAAGAACATTGTATGTAAATGAATCGTAATTGTCAATGAGTAGAATTCTCTTCATAATGCAAAAGTATATAATTTGCTAAATTTGTTTTGTGATAGATAATATCTTTTATACTTCGGAGGAGGTTGCAAGGTTTATGGACGATTACTCGTCCAGGGGTATGCCATACCTGTTTGCATTTGATTATGAATTGAATGAGGGTCTTTTTATAGAATCTCCTCATAATCAGTCTGAGGTTTTATTTAAATTCTCAAATGGTACAAACTTCAGGAGAGATTTCATAATAGAAAATAGTCAAGAGCATCTAAAAATATTGCATACAGACACTCTTGATACTTATCGGAATAAGTTCAATATAATTATTCAAGGACTTAGCAGAGGTGACTCATATCTTGCAAACCTGACTTGTAAAAGCAGTATATCTACAGATCTTGACCCGATTACGATTTTATCTTCTACTTACTCACCATTTGCATTATATGTCCCTGACCGATTTCTCTCTTTTTCACCTGAGAGATTTGTTAAGGTAGAAAATGGGATTATATCCTCTTTCCCAATGAAGGGGACGATTGATGCAAATATTCCTTATGCAGAGAGCAGTATTCTTAATAACTACAAAGAGAGCTCAGAGCACGCTACAATAACCGATCTCATCAGAAACGACATTGGTATGGTTTCAGATAATGTTTGGGTGGAAAAATACAGATACATTGACAAAATTTCAACTGACAGAGGGGAGATTTTACAGGTTAGTTCTGATATAAGAGGAAGACTTAAACAAGAATTTTCAAATTCACTCGGAAGCCTGATTCTCTCGCTGCTTCCCGCAGGCTCTATTTCAGGGGCACCAAAAAGATCTACAGTGGATTTGATAGCTAAGGCCGAATTTATCCCAAGAGGGTTTTATACCGGCATTGCAGGCTTTTTTGACGGTAATTCTCTAGACTCTGCTGTCCTGATAAGATATATTGAGTTTGATAAAGAGGGGGGCATATTTTACAGGAGTGGTGGAGGGATTACTATCAATAGCAATGTAGATGAGGAGTACATGGAGATGATTAATAAAATTTACCTGCCATTAAGGAGATGCTAAAATTCATTGAGTCTATAAAAGTGTTAAATGGAGATACTCCTGATATTAATGAACATCTGCAGAGAGTCATCCGAACAATACAATATTTTTATTCAAAATCAAACGAGAAATTTGATTTCATTTCATGTGTATATACTGTTTTGGAAAGAGAGAGGGATAAGATATCAGACGGCTTATTCAAATTAAGAGTAGTTTATTCTGACAGGTTTATATCAGGTACACTTATCCCATACACACCCAAGACAATAAAAAGGCTAAAATTAGTAGAGAGTGATGATATAGAATATCCATTTAAATATGAAAACAGAACAGCTATTGATTCTCTTCTCTCTTATAAAGATAAATGTGATGATATCCTGATAGTAAAAAACGGAGTGATAACAGATACCTCTTATTCAAATATAGTTTTTGAAAGAATGGGGAATCTGTATACTCCGGATTCTTACCTGCTTGCCGGGACAAAAAGGGCTAAGCTTATCAGAGAGGGTTTGATCAGAGAAGAAAAAATCAGGCCTTGTGATATTGATAAATATGACAAGGCCTACCTTATTAATTCTATGCTGGACCTCTATCCTGTAGAGGCTTTAGAATTTTAAAATATTTTCTAATCCTTAAGCTTGTTATGCGATCCGTCGCAAAATGGTTTGTTTGCAGAGTGCTTGCATCCGCAAAGATAATGCTCTTCGCTTTTCTCTGCTTTGAAATTAACAGGCGTAATACCACTGCCTTTATGTGAACCATCGCAGAATGGCTGATTCTTGCTCTCTCCGCATGCGCACCAGTGATAGCTTGTACCCTCTTCAAGCTGAACTTTAAAAGGGCCCTTTTTTGCAATTTTTGGATTCATAAAAAAAGAAATTTTAAGAGCGTTTATAAAAATCTAATGTACATGATCTTTCTCAGCCTCAACAGCCTCTGCTTTTGTATTATGCACGGTTCCAAAAGGGTGTTCTGCCGGAGCGTAGATTGAGTATAGCAGCAATGGGACATCCCCTGTATTTACAAGATTATGCCATTTTCCGGCAGGAATCATTACAGAGAAATCATCTTCCACATCTGCCTGAAATGACAGATTCTCTTTGTCGTCGCCCATATAGACAATCCCTTTACCAGATTCAATTCTCAGAAACTGATCAAGTTCATTGTGCTGTTCCAGCCCGATATCCTCTCCGGGCATAATTCTCATTAGTGTAAGCTGAAGGTTTTTTCCGGTCCACAGAGACTGTCGGAAAGTCTCGTTCTTTAAAGTGTATGCCTCAATATCAAAAACAAACGGTTCAGGGCCATAATCACGAAACTCCACCACTGCCTCGTTTTGGGCTACTATTTCCTCTGCGTTCTCTTTTGCAGGATTATTGCAGGAGACCATTACAACGGTCATCCCAATTGCAAGAGTAAGTGTAAATTTCTTCATAAATAATATGTTTTGGTTATAAAGTCAAAATCTGTAAGAACTTTTAAGACCCGTTCCTGTAAGTGATACTACTGCAGTCTCTCCATTTACACCCATCTCCGCTCCCTTTTTTACGGCAGCTACTGCACTGGCAGATGTCGGCTCAATGTAGACTCCCTGTTTTGCAGAAGCCTTCATAGCTTCTATTATTTCTGAGTCATCCACGGTTATAAACTCACCTCCGCTTGATATGACAGCATCAACAATCTGTTTAAGTCTGACAGGTCTGTGAATGGCTATACCTTCAGCAATAGATGGATTTCCGGAGGTAACAGGTGTCTCTTTTCCCTCTACAAAATCCTTAAGCGGAGAGCATTTATTGCTCTGTACAGCCATCAATCTTGTCATTTTGTCAATTATCCCCGCCTCTTTCATCTCCAATAATCCTAAATATACACCAATTAATTGAGAACCGCTACCAACCGGTATAAAAATTGAATCCGGAGCTTTCCATCCAAGTTGCTCAACAATCTCATAAATAATAGTCTTGGTGCCGTGTATAAAATAGGGATTCCATGCATGTGCTGCATAATATGAACTTTTAGCCGCTTCTAAAGCAGCATTGGCACAATCAATCCTGTTTCCCTCAACGAGATGTATTCGAGAGCCGTATGAGCCTGCCTGAATGGATTTTGCCGATGAGTTGCCTGCAGGCATATAGATATTTGCCTTAATACCGCCTCTGGCACAATAGGCAGATACAGAGCAGGCCGAGTTTCCTGAAGAGTCTTCAACGATCTCATCTATCCCCATCTCCTTGCATTTACTGATCATAAGTGATGCTCCTCTGTCTTTGAATGAACCGGAGGGCAGCATAAAATCCATTTTGCCAAGAAACTTCACATCATTGAATACCATATCAACCAAAGGAGTAGTTCCCTCTCCAAACGAAATAGCATTATTATAGTCATTCAGAGGAAGTACATCTTTATAACGCCAGAAACTCCTGTCTGCCATGTTAAGATTTTCTCTGATCAGAACAGGATGGTAATCAAGATCCAGATAGTTTCCACATTTACAGCGCCAAATTTCTCTGGTAACGGAATACTTTGCCCCGCATGAGGGGCAAATAAAAGAACAATCCATTATTAATATATTTATAGTTAAAGATTCAGTTTTTCTCCTTCGCTGATAGCCACAACCGCAGCTCCTGTACAATCTCCCCAAACATTAACAGCAGAGCGTATCATATCAAGCGGTTGTTGCACAACCAATACCAGTCCAATTCCCTCAAGAGGTAATCCTACAGCATTTAGAACTACAGCAAGCATAACCAGACCGGCAAGAGGAATACCTGCTGTACCTATAGCAGCAAGGAGGCTGGTAAGAACAATAATTATCTGCTGGGCAATTGTCATCTCAATTCCGTATGCCTGTGCAATAAATATTGCAGTAACACTTTCAAAAAGTGCAGTCCCGTTCATATTTACTGTATTTCCGAGCGGAAGGCAGAAATTCGCAATTTTTCTTGATACACCTGTCTTGGTATGGATATCTTCAAGATTTATTGGAAGAGATGCTGCAGATGAAGCTGTTGCAAATGAAGTTAAGAGGCCCGGGCTCACCTGCTGCATAAATTTATATGGGTTCTTTCTTGTAAGTAAAGCAAAAAGTGCAGGCAGAAGACCTATGCCATGAATTATACATCCGCCACCAATAATAGCAGCATAGATTCCCAGACTACCAAAAAGAGTTGCGAGAGCCTCTGAATCCCCGGCTTGTGCACCTACTACACCTGCCACTACACCAAAGAGTCCAAACGGAGCAAATCTTATTACAAGAAAGGTAAGTTTTATCATAACCTCATATATTCCGTTAAAGAGGTCTGTAAGCTGGACTCTTGTTTTATCTTGTGCAACAGTTATAAAATAACCAAACATAATTGCAAAGAATATTACCGGCAGCATATTCCCATCAGCCATAGCCCGGATAATATTCTCAGGTACAATGCCCAGTAACTGATCGGCAAAAGAGATATTTGTCCCTGCTACCTGAGTTACTGTCTCAGACAGTTTTAGATCAACTCCGTAACCAGGTTTGAATATATTGACCAGAAATAGTCCAAGTGTTGATGCAATTGCAGTTGTTACGATATAATAAAGAAAAGTTTTTCCAGCAATTCTCCCCAGGTCTTTGCTCTCACCAATGCTAGAAACGCCCATTATTAAAGCGCTGAATACAAGAGGTATAACGACCATTTTAAGGCCTCTCAGAAAAAGATCTCCTAGCCATTTTACATATTCAACATATTCATGGGCAAAGATTCCAAAAATTGCTCCCAGCGTTATTCCAATTAGAATTTGCCAGGGCAGAGCCAGTTTGAATGTTTTTTTCATTTAGGTTGCAAAATTAAGTCTCGTAAATAGTTCATAATATATGGCATTACAGCCCATCTAACCTCTCCGGTGAAATGTCCGCCGTAAATTTCGTGAAATTCAAACCTGGCCTTTTTATCTGATAGTGTTTTTACAAGCTCTTTATGAGCCTCTCTGAATGATACAAACTCATCATGGGTGCCGATGGCCATAAAGATATAGGGCATTTTGTCAGTACAGGACTCTGATATAAGCTTCATTACATCATTATCCGGATCATCCCCGAAAACAGCATTCACAGAAGCCATCACAGGTTCCAGATACTTGTCTGAAGCAACACTCCTGAAGGGTGCATTTACCGCCCCGCTTAAGTCCGCAATAAAACCAAAGCGCTCAGGATTTCTAAGGCCTATCAGCATTGCTCCATATCCACCCATGGAAGACCCACCAATTGCCTGTTTACCCTTTATTGTATTGTATTTCATGTCAACATAGCTGAATAGCTCTTGCTCAATGAAGTCTCTTTGCTTCTCTCCTCCCTTTAAAGCACTATTTATATACCAGTTATTCCCAAGAGAGGGAGCTATAACAATAACAGGTTTGTCGTCAATTGAGGATAGCAGGCTTATATCAATATATGCAGTGTTATCACCATCCCAGTAGTGTAGCATATAAAATACTACATGAGGTTTATCAGGATTGAAATCTCTTGGTTCTATTATTGAAACAGGTACACCCCTTCCCAGAATTGATGAAAACAATGTATCTGTTTTTACGGTTTGAGCGGATACTATATTGAAAATGACGAGAGATAGTATCCCAAGAAAAAAATGTCTCATTCTAAATTCCTAGTTTTTTTCTGATGGGTTCAGGAATTGCATCTTTATGAACTACTATTGAAATAGTCTTAGCCTCCACAAATCTTTTTGAAAGAAAATTATATCCTCCAAAGATGTTAATTTCAGGCTTCCATGAATTTTTAACCTTGTAGTATACGGTCCCGTTTTGGTCAGTAGCTTTTCCTATAAGGTGCATTAGGTGCACATCTGTGGTTACAAATCGTTCAAAACCATCCTGACGGGACTCCTGAGTTACATCTTCCTCTTTATATATTTTTTTAAAAGATAGTTCTTTACCCGGTTCGCTATTAAGCTCTTCACCGGTTGGATTTACAGCAACACCCATTCTGTCAGAATAGCTCTTTTCACTCATATCTCCATCCCAGCAAACGGTGTATCCCCTCTCCAAAGAATTATCTATAACCTGAATAAACTCATCCAGGGGGAGGTTGTAGAATCTTCCGCCATCCCAGTTATCAGGAATTTCAAGAACAATATGAGAGTACCATGGGTGGTGGGAGAAACTGGTAATTTCTACATAGTCATCCGGATTCAAATTAAATGTTTTGAAAAAGCTAATCGGTGTGTAATCTATCCCTTTGTATTTAAACTTTTCCGGAACAGGACCCAGATAAATGTCAAGCAGACTATTAACGAGATTGTAGTACTCAGGACTTCTGTTTTTAAGTTTAACAGGAACAGATGCTATAGAGTTTACAAACATATTAAGCTCTGTGTGATTATGAGTCAGAGAGTTATAGTTAATGCCGTTATAGACACTCTCAGGTACCATCCCATGTTTTTTAACAATGTTAAACATCATATGCGCAAGGCTTCCCTCTCCCAGATTCCCTTTGCCTTCTCTCAGGTAGTTGTCCTGAAGTCTGTTAATGTAGTTGAATCTTACCGTGTGCATTTCAGAAAGGTCATACTCTCCCTTTCCCATCCGCAAAAGCTCGGACTCAAAAAAAGATGTGGTGGTATATGACCAGCATGTGCCTGTTACGGCCTGGTTCTTAACCGGTGTGGCAGGAAGAAGAATGCTCTCCTTGAATTCATACCCTCCTGTTTTATAGACTTGTGTTTGTGCAAATGCGCTCCATGTACAGATGAGCATTAGTGACAAAAGAAGATGATTTTTCATAGGTAGAAAGGGTTTTCCCAAAGTTAAGAATTTTTATAGAATCAATGAGTTTTTGTGCTCCTACGCTATTTATATGATCAGAATCCTCAAAGAAATTATCATTATTGTGGAATATGTCTCTGAAATCATATACTATTATTTTGTTTACCGCAAGAATACTATCTGCACCATAAGATTTTCCCCCTATGAGATCGCTGTACTCACTAGCTAAAGGGAATTTGATTCCTATAAGTGTGATATCATTCTCTTCGCAAAGTTCAATAATATTAAGAAGAGACTCTTCAAGTTTATCTGAACTCCCGCTATTTTCCGGGAACTGCTCTGAAAGGCGCTCTTTAGAAAGGGAGACCCTCTCCACTTCGCTCAGTTTGTCCCATGGCAAATCCACTACTTGCGCCTTCGCTTTTCCATACCCGAGTAATTTCTTTGATTGTTCATTGAAAAAGTGAGATACTATAGCTCTAATATTAGAATCAAAGAGAACGATGTAATGCTGAAGGTTGTATTTTGCATAGTCAGAGAATTTGTAGCCTCCTTGAGTGAATTCATATCTGACAGACTTATAACCATTGTTTGAGAACTCTCTGTAAGGACTTAGTGTGTGATCATCTGCCGATATGTAGATTGTATCAACATCTACATTTCCAATGAGGTACTCAAGCTTCCTTTCGGTATCAATGTATGAATCGCTGTAATATGAAAAATTGGCTATACCAATAGTCTCTGTTTCTTCTCCAAGATACCAGCCGTGTGAGTCTGCAAGAAGATAGGAGTTGTACTCTTCAGAATGTTTGTAGTAGTCTATGAAGAGCAGATACTTAACAAGGAATATTACTCCGTTCACAACTAGCATTAAGATTGCAAATTTCAATATAGATCTCTTGAATTTCTCCATAGCTAAAATTGGAAATATATAAATTCAATATTGCTTGCAAAGTTACCAAAGAGGTATATTGCAAGCATAATTACCATATACCATGACCATCTGTATTTTCGGCTTTTCTCAATACCCATGTCTCTTAATGCAAAATCTCTCTCTCTTCCTCTCCATTCAACAACAATAAATATGATTAGCAAAAGAATAAGAGGAAGAGTCCTCTCTGCTCCCTGAAATGCAGGAGGCGAAATAAGTGATTGTGAAAAGATTTTTCCAACTATATTTATTGCATCGCCAATACTCTCTGCCCTAAAAAAAATCCATGCAAAAACTGTTAGAAAAAATGTAGATAATATCATTACCAGCTCCTTGAAAGTTGGGAGAGTCTTCCCCTTTGCAACGATATTAAGATTGTTTCTGTTATTTCCGGAAATCATAAGAGGAAGGAAGTAAACTGCATTCAGTGCTCCCCAGGCAACATATGTCCAGTTTGCACCATGCCAGAATCCGCTCAAAAGGAAAATAGCAAAAGTATTCCGAATCTTCATCCAAATTCCACCCCGGCTTCCGCCAAGTGGTATATAGACATAGTCCCTGAACCAGGAGGATAGTGATATATGCCACCTTCTCCAGAATTCAGCAATGTCCCGTGAGAAGTATGGATATGCAAAGTTCCTGAGAAGTTCTATGCCGAATAGTCTGGATACTCCAAGAGCAATATCGGAATATCCGGAAAAATCACCATAAATCTGGAATGTGAAAAGAAGGGCCCCAATAAGAAGAGTACTCCCTGAATGGTCCTGATGGTTGTTGAAAATTATATTGGCATACTGAGCACAGTTATCTGCAATGACTATTTTTTTGAAAAGGCCCCAGAGGATTTGCCTCAGACCATTTACGGCATTAGAATAATCGAATTTTCTGGCCTTATCAATCTGTGGCAGAAGGTGAGTTGCTCGCTCTATTGGACCGGCAACCAGCAGTGGAAAATAGCTGACAAACAGTGAGTAATTGACAAAATTTCCCTCAGGTTGAATTTTTCTGTTATAGATGTCAATAATGTAGGATAGTCCGTGGAAAGTATAGAATGAAATGCCTACAGGGAGTATGATACTAAGTGTAGACAATCCTGCGTTTATGCCAAGCAAATCCAGAGCATCAGAGAAGGATTCGGCAAAAAAGTTGAAATACTTGAAAAATCCAAGAAAACCAAGATTTAATAATATGCTTGTCCACAACCAGAATTTTCGCTGCCTCTCATTTACAGAATTATTGATTAGTGCACCTGAAAAAAATCCTAAAATAATTGATGTGATTAAAAGCAGCAGGAACCGCCAGTCCCAGCTTGCATAAAAATAGAGACTTGCAGCAAGCAGAAGAAGATTCTGAATCTTATGCCCCCTTTTAGCAAGAACCCAGTATAAAATAAAAATTATTGGAAGAAAAATTGCAAAAGCAACCGAGTTGAATAACATGGGCACAAAAATAAGAAATCTCTGAATTTTTATGCACAAGTATTGCACAATAGAAATTTTTAGCTTTACTTTGCAAATAAAAGTACTTTTAAATGAAAAATGAAAAGGACTATATAAGGGACATTTCAGAGATTCGTTCAATGATGGAGCGATCTTCTAGATTTCTGTCTCTCTCGGGCCTCTCAGGGGTGATGGCCGGAATATATGCGCTGGCAGGTGCTCTGGTTGCATACCTGGTTTTTGGGTTTAATCCCGATTCTGCCTCATACAGTATGTCCGGCACCACAGGAACTCCTGCAAATCTCTCAAGTGTTATTATTGTAGCATTGATAATATTAGCTTTAGCATTAGGTACAGTTGTATATCTTTCAAGAAGAAATGCCGGGAAGAGGGGAGAGAAGATGTGGAGCGCGACAACTCGCCGCCTTCTTGCAAATATGATGGTTCCTCTCTCAACCGGAGGTATACTGATTGTAATCCTGATCTTAAATGGCCTGGCCGGATTGGCTGCTCCCATATCAATGATTTTCTACGGATTGGCACTCTTCACAGCGAGCAAGATGACACTAGAGGAGGTTAAACTGATGGGCATTATACAAATTTCGCTTGGTCTTACTGCTATCCTTTTGATTCAGTATAGCCTTATTATATGGGCGTTGGGCTTTGGGTTAGTTAATATTGTTTACGGCATTTATATGCATTATAAATACGAGCGGTGAAAATTTCCATAGAAGGTTTACATAAAGCTTTTGAAAGCAGGATTCGTCTGGGTATAATGTCTGCTCTTGCTGTGAATGAAACACTTGATTTTAATTCACTTAAGGAGTATCTTGACATTACAGACGGCAATCTCGCCAGCCACATCAAAGCTCTTGAGAAAGAGGATTTCATAGGCATTGAAAAGAGCTTTGTTGGCAAAAAACCAAACACCAGATACTTCATTACTACAGAGGGCAGGGAAGCCTTTAATCTTCACCTGCTATCCCTGGAAAAATTTCTAAAATCAAATAAATCAAAGTAAAAAATTTTTTATCATCACACTTTGAAATACAAAGTACTATTAAAACAATAAATCCATGAAAGAGGAAATCTTAGCATTCATCAACGATCCCGGTCAGCTTGAAAAGATGTACCGGTCAAACAAAATTCAATTTAAAAAAGAGTTTGAAATTATTTATCCCCGGGTAGCCGGTAATCCTGTCGCAGATACCTGGAATGAGAGGCTGAATTTTGAATCAGATTCTCTGAACTTCGGAAATTTCAAAGAGGTGGCTGTAATAATTGGTCTCGCTCTGCTGGCCGGTTTTATAGCCAAGATACCATCCATCTTTTCGTTAGACGAGGAGGTTTTCTACCCAAGAAATATAGGATTTGTAATCTTTCCTATTCTCGCAGGATATTTTGCCTGGAAGAACAACCTGTCAAAGGGAAAAATAGGGGTAATCGCTGGTGTAATGCTAACAGGCCTCATCTTTATAAATTCACTTCCAAAGCCGGAAACAGATGTTCTCATTCTTTCCTGTATTCATTTAATACTTTTGCTTTGGGCAGTTACAGGCTTCTCATTTGCAGGCACCATTAAAAGAGAGGGTGAAAAAAGGCTCGGCTATCTGAAATTCAACGGAGATCTTGTTGTGATGACAACCCTTATTGTTATTGCCGGTGGGATAATGAGCGGTATAACAATCGGCCTCTTTGAACTTATAGGTTTCAAAATTGAGGAAGTTTACTTTCAATACGTAGGTATTATGGGCCTTGCAGCATCGCCTATAGTTGCAACATATTTAATAAAGACTAACCCACAGCTTGTGGGAAAGGTATCCCCTGTAATTGCAAAAATATTCAGCCCGCTTGTCCTGATTATGCTCCTGGTGTTCCTTAGCGCAATGGCATTTTCCGGCAAAGATCCATATAACGACAGAGAATTTCTGATTATTTTCAATGCACTTCTGGTAGGTGTTATGGCAATAATATTCTTTTCAGTTGCCGAATCATCTTCCGGGGGAAAGGGTCGTGCAGAGAGATGGATACTTTTGCTTCTTTCAATAGTTACAATTGTTGTAAACAGCATTGCGCTCTCTGCTATACTTTTCAGAATCTCCGAATGGGGTCTCTCACCTAACAGAGCAGCAGTTCTGGGTGCAAATGTGCTGATTCTTATTAATCTTATAATGGTTACAGCACAACTATACAAGGTTATTCGTGAAAGGGCTCAGCCATCAGAGGTGGGTGCTGCAATTGCAAAGTATCTTCCTGTTTATGTAATCTGGACAGCTATAGTGACCTTTATTTTTCCGTTAATTTTCTGAGGATTACTTAGCAGCTTTATATATTTCTCACCATTAAGGACAAGATCTTTCCCTTCAAAGCGCCACTCAATGACTGCTCCCATTGAGAGGCTGTTAAATAACTAGATTCTTCCGTCCCTTAACTCGTAACGGTTGTATCCTGCATCGTCAGGAATCCATTGATTACCGGGGGCCATTATCCCCTTGCTGTAACTCCAGTCTTTGTTGAAAACTATCCGGGTTTTATAAATCTGACCCTCCATTTTTATAGATGCTTCCCAGATACCTACAATTCCTGATGTTATATTTGACTTATCTGCGGCTTTGTCATATTTCTTAGCCGGATTTGCCCCTTTGGCCAGAAGAAGTTCTGCTGATTTTGTGCGGTTGTACCTTTATTTATTGCCGAGTGCATTTACCCCTCCTGCCGCATGCATCAGTGCTGTTTTACCCCAGGTGTCTTGCAAATTGACATCGGCTCCTTTGCTGATTAGTAACTTAACTGCATCCATATGCCCGCCTACAACCGGAATGCCTCCCAAAATTACTTTCAGCAAGCCTCCCTTGACTGCGTGCATAAGTGCTGTTTCGCCGTTTTTGTTCTGTATGTTTACATCTGCTCCTTTTGCTATAAGAGCTTTTAAAGGTGTCATTTTTTGAACCGCATACATAAGCGGAGTTGTACCATTTCCATCTTGAGCGTTAATATCTGCACCTTTATCAATCAGAATTTTTGAAATCTCTGTATTGTGTACACCGAGCATAAGTGCTGTATATCCCAGCTTGTTCTGAATGTTTATTTTAGCCCCCTTGTCAATCAAAAGCTTTGCGCTCTCTGTATATGTAAAATTTGGAGCACCTACAGCAAGCATCAATGCTGTATTACCACCGCTTTCGTGAAGCTTGCCGTCCCACAGAATCCAGTCATCCTGCAGGTCAATCAAAACATTTTTATCTAACAACTGCTTAACCACATCAGAAAACTTGACAGCCTTCATAAGTGCGGTATATTTCCAGGAGCGTTCAGGCTGAGTAAGGATATTCCATTCATTCAGCTTAATACCCTTTGCGTTAATAAGAAGGGTGGTTATCTCCGGAAATTTGCCGTTAATTGAGATAGCCAGAATTGTCTCATTGTGAATTTTTGTATTTGGGTTGACACCTTTTGCAAGTAAAGCTTTTACCTCCTCAATCTCTCCATTAGAAATTTTAGTGACAATCTCCTGAGCAAAAAGAGTATTAACGCTGCAAGTAAAGAAGATTGATGCTATGGCGATTATACACACAAAAAGAGTTTTTTTCATTTGAGTCAAATAATTAAATGTGGATAAATGTAGGTAAATATTAAACGGAGAAACTCTTATAACTAATAACTTGTAGAGGATTGTTGAAAAATTATAGATTGCCCATAAATGTGACATTAGCGGAGTTGGTATGAAAAGGATGGACACAGAGGGCAAAGCCTGGGATATTCCCGTTTGAGATTTACATCACCGCAAACGAAACAATGATTAAAGAGGCAGAACAGGCTTCTTCAGGGAGCCTGTTTTTCGTATCTCTTTTATCACCTCGGGGTTGCCGGTTAGATTAAAATAATAAATTTGTTTTATTTAAAACAAATGCTATCTTCGCTTTTAGACTAAGTTGTTTTATAAAAGCTATTTAAGCCTTGCCAACTTAAAAAACCGCTTTGTATAAAACATAAGAAAACTGTTACCCTGACAAAGTAAACGGATTACTACATAAAATACAAAACGGCATGTAAAGGTAATTATTTCTCCTTTATTGATGAATGATTTCATTAATGAAGAGCGCATTAAAAAGCGAAAAATTTGTTATTTACATTTATTAATTTAAGATTTTTTGCGATGAAATATTTACTACCAATATTTGCGTCATTACTTATATGTCTCTTTTCTCTCCATACTATTGCTCAAGAAAACACAGGTCAGTGCTCTTATGATTTTTCTACGAGTTGTGGAGTTACAGCTACTATGACTTACCCATGTTCGTGGCAATCGGATCAAGAATTAGTTGATATACTTGAGGGCGAAGTCGAAAGTCATTATTGTTCTTAATCTTTATTTTTTACTTTTTCTACCAGCTCTTTGCTGGTAGAAAAAGTTTTTTTTTCACTTCATATCATTAGTGTCCACTTAAAATATATTTTCGTTCTTTGAAATCATTATATTTTAGCATGTTATAAGCTTTTTTGTTCCGTGTCGATTTGAATTTATATTTTTAGTTCATTAGTGTCCACTTAAAATATATTTTCGTTCTTTGAAATCATTATATTTTAGCATGTTATAAGCTTTTTTGTTCCGTGTCGATTTGAATTTATATTTTTAGTTAAGATAAATATTTCTTAGCTATGAATACAGGTAAATATGTTTTCTCTCAATTAGTTGAGTTCTTACCAAAACGGATTTTCGATGGCATTGCAGAGAGACACGATAGTAATAAGTATGTAAAACATTTTACCTGCTGGAATCAATTGCTAGCTATGATGTTCGGACAACTTACCAATAGAGAAAGCCTAAGAGACCTAATAGTTGCAATTGATGCTCATAGTTCTAAATGCTATCATCTTGGTTTTGGCAAGAATGTGACCAGAAGCAATTTATCAAAGGCTAATGAGAACAGAGACTTCAAAATATTTGAAGAGTACGCCTACCATCTTATCGAGATAGCTAGAAAGAAACGATCCAATAGCGACTTCGAAATCCAGGGGAAAGTTTATGCTTTTGATTCAACTACCATTGACCTTTGCTTAAGTATTTTCTGGTGGGCTAAGTTCCGCTCGACAAAAGGAGGGCTAAAACTTCATACACTTTATGATATTACAACTCAGATTCCCGCATTTGTTCATATTACTCCTGCATCTGTTCATGACATGAATGCAATGGATGTAATCCCTTATGAACATGGCGCTTATTACATATTTGACAGAGGCTATATGGATTTTGCGAGACTATATAACGTAACCAGACATTCTGCATACTTTGTTATCCGGGCAAAAAGGAACCTCAAACTCGAGATTTTGAAAGATCTCAAGAGAAGTGACTCTTCAGAAATAATCATAAGTGATCACATTGTTCGACTGGATGGATTCTCTTCATATCTTGACTATCCTGAAAATTTTAGAAGAGTCAGATACTATGATGCAGATACTAAAAGACCATTTACCTACCTGACTAACAATCTGGAAATAACGGCAGAACAAGTTGCATTACTTTATAAGAATCGATGGCAGATTGAGCTGTTTTTCAAATGGATAAAGCAACACCTGAAGATTAAGTCCTTTTGGGGAACAACTGAAAATGCAGTAAGAATACAAATATATTCTGCTATTATTACTTACTGTTTGGTCGCTATAGTTGAGCATGATCTGAACATTAAGCGATCAACTTACGAAGTATTGCAAGTCCTGGGAATATCTTTACTTGACAAAACGCCCATTATGGAGCTGTTTAACAGTGCTGAAAATAATGACGTCAATGAACTTTTGTTTAACCAACAACTGTCCTTAAATTTTTAGTGGACAGTAATGACTTCATATATTTAATATTATGAAAAGGATTTTATTTACATTGATACTCTTTTTTCATTGCATCTATATATACTCACAGCCTACAGTTTTGGATACTGCATTGATGAAATTGAGATACAGATATATATATACACGCAACTCTTTAATGAAAGAGAGACGAGAGGCTCTTATGATTTTGTTAATCGGTGATAAATGGTCTCTTTTCTATAATAAACATAATGATGACTTTTATTATGATAAAAATAAGACTGATCGTAGCAAATATGTAAGCACAACAATTGACGAAAAAGGCAAAGTTACAAGGAAAAGAAGTGCTGGCTCCCCTCGTCTTATTGGGCCAACAGAATACATCTATCTGTGTAAAGAATATATGGAGGAAATTTTTGTTGAAAAAATATTGTTTAGCGGACTCTATTACTATACTGATAAATATTTATCCCCCAAATGGGAGGTTTTCAAAGATAAGAAAACCATTATGGGTTATATGTGTCAGAGAGCGGAGTCTTCATACTTTGGTCGCAAGTGGACAGCTTGGTTTACAACGGAGATACCTGTAGACTCAGGGCCCTGGAAACTGATCGGATTACCAGGGCTGATTTTAGAGGCGTCAGACGAAGATGGCGATTTTGGCTTTATAGCGGTCTCAATTGAGCCTCCTGCTGAAGAGGATGTTATTTCAATGAAAGATAGTCTTATGCTTACAAAGGTTACAAAAGATGCTTTATTTAAATTGCAGAAAAAGATTTATGAGAACACTAATGGTGATTTCGGGCCGATTCAGATAAAGACATCGTCTCCAATACCTAAAAGGAAGTTAAATACAATCGAGAGATGAATCTAAGACTTATCAGTTTGATTCTTTTTTCGTTTACCGGGTTTCAACTCATAGCACAGACCCGGATAACAGGATTGGTTAAAGAATCCTCCGGAATGTATGTTGCAGATATATATGTTATTGTCGGTGAGCCTGGTGTCAGATAAAGAGGGTTAGTTACAGATATTGGAGAGTCAATAGCCCGACTCCTACCTATCTATGTGGCCTGGACGACTTTTGTAACCTTTGGCTTGCCGATTGTGTTTTAATAATAAATTTATTTTATTTATAATAAATACTATCTTCGCTTTTAGACTAAGTTGTTTTATAAAAGCTATTTAAGCCTTGCCAACTTAAAAAACCGCTTTGTATAAAACATAAGAAAACTGTTACCCTGACAAAGTAAACGGATTGCTACATAAAATACAAAACGGCATGTAAAGGTAATTATTTCTCCTTTATTAATGAATGATTTCATTAATGAAGAGCGCATTAAAAAGCGAAAAATTTGTTATTTACATTTATTAATTTAAGATTTTTGCGATGAAATATTTACTACCAATATTTGCGTCATTACTTATATGTCTCTTTTCTCTCCATACTATTGCTCAAGAAAACACAGGTCAGTGCTCTTATGATTATCCTACTGTTTGTGGAGTAATTGCTACCCTGACCTATCCATGTTCGTGGCAATCGGATGAAGAACTAGTTTTTATGCTTGAAGATCAGGTTGATGATTACTATTGTCCTTGATTGTATTAATCTGCTTTTTTTCACTTCATATATTTAATATTATGAAAAGGATTTTATTTACATTGATACTCTTTTTTCATTGCATCTATATATACTCACAGCCTACAGTTTTGGATACTGCATTGATGAAATTGAGATACAGATATATATATACACGCAACTCTTTAATGAAAGAGAGACGAGAGGCTCTTATGATTTTGTTAATCGGTGATAAATGGTCTCTTTTCTATAATAAACATAATGATGATTTGCAATACGGAAATAGTAAGATTGATCGCAGCAAATATGTAACCACAACAATAGATGAAAATGGCAAAGTTACCAGATGGAGAAGTGCAGATGCTCCTCGGATTATAGGGCCAACAGAGTATACCTATCTAGGTAAAATAAATGTAGAAGAGATTTTTATTACCAATGTCTGGTTTAGCGGACTCTATTACTATACTGATAAATATTTATCCCCCAAATGGGAGGTTTTCAAAGATAAGAAAACCATTATGGGTTATATGTGTCAGAGAGCGGAGTCTTCATACTTTGGTCGCAAGTGGACAGCTTGGTTTACAACGGAGATACCTGTAGACTCAGGGCCCTGGAAACTGACCGGATTACCAGGGCTGATTTTAGAGGCGTCAGACGAAGATGGCGATTTTGGCTTTATAGCGGTCTCAATTGAGCCTCCTGCTGAAGAGGATGTTATTTCAATGAAAGATAGTCTTATGCTTACAAAGGTTACAAAAGATGCTTTATTTAAATTGCAGAAAAAGATTTATGAGAACACTAATGGTGATTTCGGGCCGATTCAGATAAAGACATCGTCTCCAATACCTAAAAGGAAGTTAAATACAATCGAGAGATGAATCTAAGACTTATCAGTTTGATTCTTTTTTCGTTTACCGGGTTTCAACTCATAGCACAGACCCGGATAACAGGATTGGTTAAAGAATCCTCCGGAATGTATGTTGCAGATATATATGTTATTGCCGGTGAGCCAGGTTCAGAAATAGTGAGTGCCTATTCTGTCACCGGAGATGACGGCAGGTTTGTTATAAAACTTTCTTCAGAACTTGATTCTATTTTGATAAGAACATCAAAGATAGGTTATGCTGAGACAAAAATGTTGCTTGCAAATAAAAATCAGGAAATAGAACTTATTGTGTCGCCGCAGACAACCAACTTGAGGGAAATCGTTATAAGACCGGAGGCTGTGAAGAGACGGGGAGATACTCTGGACTTCTATGTGCAGCGTTTTGCTTCTGTCCAGGACCGGAGTATAGGAGATGTTATAAGAAAGTTGCCGGGAATTGAAGTCCGGCCCTCCGGACACATTCTTTATCAGGGAAAGGCAATAAATGAATTTATGGTTGAGAATCTTGATCTTATGGGGGGAAAGTATGGTGGAATTGTTAATAACCTTTCATATGATGATGTTGCAACTGTTCAAATACTAGAAAACCATGAGCCTATAAGAGCTAAAAAAGAAATAAGCGACTCTGATCAGGCTGCCATTAATCTTAAACTTAAAGAGGGATCTAAGAACAAGTACCTTAGATCTTTTTCCCTTGGAACCGGCCTCTATCCTATACTATGGAACAATGAGGCTTCTATTATGCAGTTTGCGCTCAAAAAACAGACAAATATAGTATATAAAGGAAATAATTCCGGGGAGAACATTGATGGTGAGCTTACTCAGTTTTATGGTAATAGAGGGGAGAGGCGAGGAGCTGGAGTGTTGGGTATCCCCGGTTCAATTCCTCCTATCAGTAATAGTCGGAGATATCTCTATAATAATGCTCACTTAATAAGTATAAACAGACTTTATTCAATTAGCGGATATGCAACATTGAGAGTTCAGGGTGACTACCTCTCAGATATGCAAAAACAATCTTCCTCGTTAAATACCTCATATGTTATTGGTAAAGACTCGATGTTCCTGGTGTCAGAAAAAAACAGATACAGGCAAAGTCTTAATAAGGCTAGTCTTTCAGCGACCTATAACCATAACTCTCCATCCTTCTTTATTAATAATACAATAAAGGGTATTGCCGAATGGAGAGGTGTCAGCGGAGTAACGACAAATATAAGTGAGAGGCAACAGAGTATTGATTTTAAGAATCTAACACTTCTTAACAATTTTAACCTATTTAAAGTTATAAAAAAGAATAGGTTAGAAATCAAAAGTTCAATTGTTATAGGTAACAAAAACGAGGATTTTACCATAGAAAACGGTATAAACAATGTTAACTATAGCCAGAGTCTAAAACAGAGCAGTATTTATACTGTTAATGAAGTTGTTTACGGTGGTGGAAAAAATGGATTAAATTATACATTTACTGCCGGAGTTGATTTTAAGAGTACGGGAATTGAGTCACTTCTAAGTATTGACATGGAGACGGCAGATACTCTTTTAAATAATTTCAGATTATCTGATTTCGCTGCCTATCTATCTCCAAATTTTACATACAGAACAGGGACTTTTTTCTTTAATTTTACATTGCCTCTCATTTATAATAACAGGGAGAAGAGAGAAAAAATCAAAGAGTATGATAATTCATTCTACTCAAACCCTACATTAGGGATTAGATATGCAAATCTCACAAACAGGTTTGGTCTTAGCCTTAACCTCTCACGCAACCATAACAAAGCCGAAGCAGGTTTGCTAAATAGAGGGTATGTACTTGTAAATTACAGAACTTTGACAAAAGGAGGCTACATTAATCAAGAAGATTTGACCTCAAGTGCGTATCTAAGTCTCAATATAAACAGAGCTGAAAAACTGTCGAGTACCTATGCGAGTATTGTGCTTTCTGAGAGGAGATCAAGCTATCTAATTGTTGCAGACTTTAATCAGATGCTAATGTACCGGTATCTTATCCCGGCTCCGGTTAAAAGCCTTTCATTCTCATCTATGATAACATGGTCAAAGGGTTTTGATTTTTTTCTCAGGAAGATACAGTTATCCCCATCCTATACCATGATTGAAAGCAGACAGATACAGGGAGGTAAAGACATTAATAATATATCTTCAACTCTCTCTGCCAGTTTGAATCTGGATTTAAGATTATGGGAAGAGTCAGATGTAAGGTATTATCTGGGGTGGGCAAATAGCTTCTCAAAGAGTAAATCGGCTGAAAAGGAGATTGCCTCCGGAACAATAAATTCTTTATCACAATCACTAAGTTTTCAATCCGTAATAATAAATAACCTCTCGTTTAAGGCATTTCTGGAACACAGAAAGTTGTTCAACGATAATAATATAGTTCCATCAACTTTTTTCATTGATGGAGACATTATCTTTAAGTCTAGAAGAGCAGAGTATTCCGTGTCTCTTTTGAATATATTAAACACTAAAGAGTATGCAATCAAATACCTTTCAGGCTTCTCAAACTCAGAAAATCTCTACTATTTAAGGCCTAGAAGCATAATGTTCACTGTTCGTTTCCGGCTTTAGCCGCATACTCCCCCTCCCGTGGAGGGGGAGTGAATAAAAAGCCAGCAAAAAAAAGGGAGTGAACATGTTCACTCCCGTGTGGGCCCAGCTGGGCTTGAACCAGCGACCCCCTGATTATGAGTCAGGTGCTACTAACCAACTGAGCTATGGGCCCCAAAAGGACTGCAAAAATAATAAAAATCCTGAAACTCCTAGTATTTATTGCAGTCTTTATTGTGTAAAATCATCAAACCTTGATTTCAACCTCTACTCCGCTTGGAAGCTCAAGCTTCATCAGAGCATCTACCGTTTTAGGTGTAGAGCTGTAGATATCCAGCAGGCGGCGGAAAGAGTTTAGCTCAAACTGTTCGCGGGCTTTTTTGTTAACGAATGTAGAGCGGTTCACGGTAAAAATCTTCTTATCTGTAGGAAGAGGAATAGGACCACTTACAATTGCGCCTGTAGCCTTCACGGTTTTTACAATCTTATCTGCCGATTTGTCAACCAGCATATGATCGTAAGATTTCAGCTTTATTCTTATTTTTTGGCTCATTTCTGTTATATATTAACCAATTTATAATTCTGTTATTCGTCTGTATCGTCGTCAAACTTCTTGCCGCCTGCCTTTTCAATAACCTCTTTTGCAAGAGATGCAGGTAGCTCGGTGTAGTGCGAGAACTCCATAGTACTTGTTGCTCTTCCGGATGAGAGGGTGCGAAGAACTGTTACATAGCCAAATTGCTCTGAAAGAGGAACTTTAGCTTTTACAATTCTGGCATTTCCCTTCGAGTCCATATTGGTGATCTGTCCCCTGCGCTTGTTAAGGTCGCCGATTACATCTCCCATATAGTCTTCCGGTGTAACAACCTCAAGTGACATGATAGGCTCCATAATATAAGGATTTGCTTTAGGACAGGACTTACGGAAAGCTTGTCTTGCACAAATCTCAAATGAGAGCGAATCTGAGTCAACAGGGTGGAAAGATCCATCTTTCAGTACAACTTTAATTGCAGGAACCTCATATCCGGCCAGTACACCATTTGACATTGCCGCTTTGAATCCCTTCTCAACGGATGGTATGTACTCTCTAGGTATGTTACCTCCCTTAACCTCGTCAATAAACTGAAGTCCGGTTACGCCTTCGTCAGCAGGTCCAATCTCAAATACAATATCTGCAAATTTACCTCTGCCTCCGGTCTGCTTCTTAAATACCTCCCTGTGAGATACAGCAGAGCGAATTGTCTCCTTGTAGTTCACCTGAGGTGCTCCCTGATTGATCTCAACATTGAATTCTCTTCTGAGACGGTCAACAATGATCTCCAGGTGAAGCTCACCCATTCCGCTGATAACGGTTTGTCCGGTATCGTGATCTGTTTTAACTGTAAATGTAGGGTCTTCCTCTGAAAGCTTGCCAAGAGCAAGTCCCAGTTTGTCAAGATCCTTCTGAGTCTTGGGCTCTACGGCCAGACCAATTACAGGATCAGGGAAAGACATTGACTCAAGTACTATAGGGCGATTTTCAACGCAAACGGTATCACCTGTGCGAAGATCCTTGAAACCTACAGCTGCGCAAATATCACCCGCTTCAACAAACTCAATAGAGTTCTGTTTGTTTGAGTGCATCTGATAAAGTCTTGCAACACGCTCTTTTTTATCAGAACGAGTGTTCAGGATATAAGAGCCGGCATCCAGTTTACCTGAATAAGCTCTTATAAAGGCTAACCTCCCCACATATGGATCGGTTGCAATTTTAAAGACTAGTCCGCAGAATGGTTCGGTAATATTTGGTTTGCGAATCTCCTCATTTCCTGTTTCAGGATTGATACCCTTAATGGCATCAATATCCATGGGAGATGGAAGATAGCGCATGATGGCATCAAGGAGAAACTGAACCCCTTTGTTTTTGAAAGAGGAGCCGCAGAGCGTAGGGACAACAGCCATATTAATAGTTGCTTTCCTGAGTGCTTCAACAATCTCATCTTCAGAAATAGAATTAGGATCCTCGAAAAACTTCTCAAGAAGTGCATCGTTGAACTCTGCTACTGACTCAACAAGTTTTCCTCTCCACTCGTCAACCTCTGCAACCATCGAGGCAGGAACCTCTTTGATCTCGTAGTTAACAAGCTCTTTGCTATCTGAGTTATAATAATATGCTTTATTGGAAATAAGGTCAATAATACCTTCAAATTTCTCTTCCGCTCCAATAGGGAGAACAATAGGGACAGCGTGAGCACCAAGCTTGTCGTTCATCTCTTCGATAACGGCAAGGAAGTCTGCACCTACACGGTCCATCTTGTTTACATAAGCGAGTTTGGGAACTTTGTACTTATCGGCCTGACGCCATACTGTCTCAGATTGTGGCTGAACCCGGCCAACTGCACAAAAAGTTGCAACTGTCCCGTCCAGAACTCTGAGTGAACGCTCCACCTCCACAGTAAAGTCTACGTGGCCGGGAGTGTCAATAAGGTTAATCTGATACTGATTTCCGTTATAGTTCCAAAAAGCTGTAGTTGCAGCAGAGGTAATTGTTATTCCTCTCTCCTGCTCCTGAACCATCCAGTCCATTGTTGCGGCACCTTCGTGAACTTCACCTAACTTATGGGTTTTACCCGTATAGTACAGGATTCGTTCAGAAGTAGTAGTCTTACCGGCATCAATGTGTGCCATGATGCCGATATTTCTTGTGTATTTTAAATCTCTTGCCATCTATTCTTTCTAATCTCTCTAAAAACGGAAGTGTGCAAATGCCTTGTTGGCCTCAGCCATTTTATGCATATCCTCTTTTCTTTTATAAGCACCACCTTCGTTGTTGTAAGCGGCTAGCACCTCAGCAGCCAGCTTCTCGGCCATTGAATGAGCAGAGCGTTTGCGTGAGTAAAGAATCATATTCTTGATTGAGAGCGAAATCTTCCTTTCAGGACGCACCTCTGTTGGAACCTGGAAGTTTGCACCACCCACTCTTCGGCTCTTCACCTCAACTTGTGGAGTAATGTTCTCTAATGCTCTTTTCCAGATTTCCAGCGGAGCCTTGTCAGAATCTTTCATCTTCTCGCCAATGATATCCATAGCATCATAGAAAATGCTATAGGCAATACTCTTCTTCCCCTGGTACATTAGGTTATTCACGAATTGTGTCACCAACACGTCGTGAAACTTGGGATCAGGAAGCAGAATCCTCTTTTTAGGCTTCGTTTTTCTCATTTGTTTCTCTTAATAATTTTTAGTTTTACTTTTTCTTAGCCGGAGCTGCTGCACCTTTTTTAGGTCTCTTAGCACCGTAGAGCGAACGCCCTTGTTTGCGCCCCTCAACACCAGCTGTGTCAAGAGCACCACGAAGAATGTGGTAGCGTACGCCCGGAAGGTCTTTTACACGACCGCCGCGAACGAGCACGATAGAGTGCTCCTGGAGGTTGTGACCTTCTCCCGGGATGTATGCGTTGACCTCCTTCTGGTTTGTCAAGCGAACACGGGCAACTTTTCGCATAGCCGAGTTAGGTTTCTTAGGTGTAGTAGTGTAAACACGCACACAAACACCACGCCTTTGAGGGCATGAGTCAAGCGCTCTTGATTTACTTTGCTCCACCAGAACCGTACGACCCTTGCGTACTAATTGTTGAATTGTTGGCATAATTAATTGTTAATCTTTACTTTATGTAATTACGTTATATAAAACGGGTTGCAAAGATACGCTTTCTTTTCCTAACTACAAACAACTTATTAACATTTTTAGAGTAAAAAAAGGGTTATATTTGCTAGATAAACAATTATCAAGCTATGAAAATTTCACAAAAATCTGCTGCCTACATCGCGCAGGAGGAGAAGTACGGAGCTCATAACTACCATCCGCTGGAGGTGGTACTCTCCAGAGGAGAAGGTCCCTTTGTGTGGGATGTAGACGGAAAGCGTTATTATGACTTTTTATCGGCTTATTCAGCTGTAAATCAAGGTCACTGCCATCCTAAAATTGTTGGAGCCTTAAAAGATCAGGCAGAAAAAATTTGTCTTACATCAAGAGCCTTTTTTAATGACTGCCTTGGACCATATGAAGAGTATATTCATAATTACTTTGGATATGACAAAGTATTGCCAATGAACTCAGGTGCAGAGGCAGTTGAGACTGCACTGAAACTTGCAAGAAGGTGGGGGTATGTAAAAAAGGGAATTGCAGACAATCAGGCATTAATAGTAGGATGTGAAGGAAATTTTCACGGGAGGACAATCAGTATTGTATCACTATCTACAGATCCGGATTCATATTCTCAGTATGGTCCTTATACTCCGGGACTGATTAAAATTCCATACAACAATGTTGCTGCGCTGGAGGAGGTACTGGAGAAAAATTCAAAAAATATTGCCGCTTTTATGCTTGAACCTATACAGGGAGAGGCAGGAGTATTTGTACCGGATGAGGGATATCTAAAAAAATGTTTTGATCTGTGTAAGAAACATAATGTTCTTTTTATTGCCGATGAGGTGCAGACAGGTATTGCCAGAACAGGGAAAATGCTTTGTTGTGACCATGAAGGCATCAGACCTGATATGGTAATTCTGGGTAAGGCAATTTCCGGAGGAGTTCTTCCGGTATCGGCTGTACTTGCTGATGACGAAATAATGCTGACAATTAAACCAGGAGAGCACGGATCTACATTTGGCGGTTTCCCGCTGGCTTGTCGCGTTGCAATGGCAGCACTGGAAGTGGTAAAAGAGGAGAATCTGGTGGAGAGAGCAGAATATCTTGGCAAAATATTCAGAGAGGAGATGTGCAGAGTTGATTCACCTTTCATTGAACTTGTAAGAGGTAAAGGTTTGCTCAATGCCATAGTTATCAGGCCTCATGACGGAAAAGAGGCTATGGATGTCTGCAAGAAGATGGCCGAGAAGGGGGTAATTGCCAAGCCTACCCACAGACATATAATCCGGTTTGCACCTCCGCTTGTAATATCAGAGGAGCAGCTCAGGGATGCAATAAAAATAATTATCTCTTCAATTAAGGAACTGGAATAATATTTATGTATATGCAATCTACTTCCAAGGTCCTTATGGTAAGACCAGTAAGGTTTGGTTTTAACGAACAGACGGCCGGAAACAACTCTTTTCAGAAGAGGGGTTATGAGCTGAGTGCCCAGGATATGGCTCTGGAAGAGTTTGACAATTTTGTCTCACTCCTCAGGGCAAACAATGTGGAGGTTGTGGTAGTGGAGGATACCCCTGAGCCACATACTCCCGACTCAATATTTCCTAATAACTGGTTCTCCACTCATGCCTCCGGAGAGCTTGTACTGTACCCAATGTGTGCTCCAAACAGAAGGCTTGAGAGGAAGGAGAGCGTTTTAAATGTGATTAAAGAGATAGGAGAGAGGGGGAAGATGAGACGAATAGTTGATCTGACCCACTGGGAGAGTGAGAATTTATTTCTTGAGGGTACAGGAAGTCTTATTTTTGACAGAAAAAACAGGATTGTATTTGCTTGCAGGTCGCCAAGATGTGATATAGCTGTACTTGAAGATTTGTGTGAAAAGCTTGATTACGAATTTTTGGATTTTGGAGCATATGACAGAGATGGCAAGCCAATTTATCACACTAATGTAATGATGTGTGTTGGCGATAAATTTGTCGTAGCTTGTCTTGATTCGATAAAAAACATTGATGAAAGGACTGAGTTTATATCTTTTGTAGAAGATTGTGACAAAGAGCTGATTGAAATTTCAATTGATCAGATGGAACAATTTGCCGGAAATATGCTTCAGCTTAGGAGTACAGGCGGGGAACCACTATTGATTATGTCTGCGACAGCCAAAAGAGCACTAACTACAGACCAGCTTGAGAGTCTTATGTCATACTGCAAGATTATTTCTCCTGAACTAGAGTCAATTGAAACTAACGGAGGGGGCTCTGCTCGCTGTATGCTTGCAGAAATATTCTTTTAGATATTATTAAGATTAATTGTCATCCTCTTTCAGATAACCTCCCCGGTATGCAGCCAGCAGCCGGGTGAGGTCTTCTATTTGACGCTTAAGTTCAGCTCCTATATCGGTATCCCTTACAAGTCGTCTTTTATTACTGAACTCAAGAACAGTTGTTTCAGAGATTATGTCGTGCCCATCCTCTATGGCCTTTCTGGTAGATTCAAACGGTTCATGCTGAACCAGAGATAAACCATGAGAATTATAAATCAAAGTAAAACCGGCAATACCTGTTTCAGGCTGATATGCTTTTGAATACCCACCATCAATGACAAGTAATTTTCCTCCTGCTTTGATTGGAGATTCTCCTTTTGCCGTTTTAACAGGAATATGACCATTAATAATATGTGAAACCTCGTCAGTTATGCCGAATTCTCTTAAAATTGCCTCACATACATCCCTGTTGTTTTTGAGATTGTAGTAGTACCCCTTGTTCTCCTTGTGAGTCTCTTTCTCTGAAATGAAGTACCTCTCAAATGTTGTCATCCTGTCTTTATCAAATGGAGGTGATGATGGTCCGCACCATAGATACCAAACGAAATCAGTTGCGAAGAGTTTTTCTCTCTTCTTCTTCTCTTCAAAATATGCTTGTCTGACAATTTGGTCTATTTTGTCAAACAGGGCTTTCCCTGAATATTCTGCACCTTTTATTTTAACTTTTTTAAAAGTGCCATCTTCGTTAAGGGGGACAGATCCGTGATAAAGTAGATTGGAGTTTTTGACCAGATATAGAGAACCGTTAGCATATATGCATCTCATATGTTTACGGAGTTTCTCGCTGTTTGAGAAATAGTGTTTCATCGTCTCAACAACCTCCTTCTCATCTTCAGTCAGCTTGTATGGGTTTTTAGGATCTATTGTAGGTAAAAATGTGTCTCTTAATAAATACTCTTTCCCGTTTATATCAATTGTTCCTCTTTCAAAATTAATTTTATGAAGAAGCCTTCTGTCATCCATTTTAAACTCAGGATTTCTCTCAATTAGCTGACCTTCAAGTTTAAACTGGATGATTGAGATTGCTTTATGCATTTGAGAAATTAGTTTAACATGCTTTTGTTTAACCGGCTCATCATCCCTGGCTTTTGGTTTAAAGAGAAGACACTGATCCTCTCCATATGTTTCAAGAGCAAAAGTTGCAAGAGGTAATAGATTAATTCCATATCCATCCTCTAATGTAGAGAGGTTTCCGTATCTAAGGCTAATTCTCAGCACATTTGCCATACACGCTTCGCTGCCAGCTGCAGCCCCCATCCAGACAATATCATGATTGCCCCATTGAATATCAAAATTATGATAGTCGCACAGAAGATCCATAATGATGTGTGCTCCCGGCCCTCTGTCATAAATGTCGCCCACTATGTGAAGATGGTCTATTGTAAGGCGTTGAATTATCTTGCTCATTGCAATTATAAACTGTTCTGCCCGTCCGGTTGATACAATAGTAGTGATTATTGCGTGAACATAATCTTGTTTGTTTGGATCTGTTTTGAATTCATGTAATAACTCTTGAATAATATAGGAGAACTCTTCGGGCAATGCCTTCCTTACTTTTGATCTGGTGTATTTTGAAGAGACATTGCTCAGCACACTGAGTAGCTGCAGAAGCACCATTTTATACCAGTCGTTTATATCTTTCTCCCTTGCCTGAATAACCTTAAGCTTTTCAGCCGGATAGTAAATCAGAGTACACAATTCTCTCTTTTCCCACTCTCTCAGGCGGTGCCCGAATATATCCTCCACCTTCTTCCTTATAACTCCTGAGGCATTTTTAAGTACATGCTGAAAGGATTCGTGCTCACCATGGATATCGGTAAGAAAATGCTCGGTTCCTTTTGGCAAATTCATAATTGCTTCAAGGTTAATTATTTCAGTGCTTGCAGCTGATATTGTCGGAAAACTTTTTGAAAGGAGCTGCAGATACTTTAAATCCTTCATTATAACTAATTGTTTAAGTTGGTGTACCTCTCTATTGAATTAAGGAGCGTTGATGCTTTTACCGGTTTTGTGAGAACATCATTGCACCCGGCACTCTTTGCCTCAAGCTGATCAGATTCAAATGCGTTTGCAGTCAGTGCAATAATTGGGATAGAACTGTTTTTTCCCCGAATGTATCTGGTTGCTTCAAGACCATTCATCACTGGCATCTTAATATCCATTAGAATTATATCCGGATTGAATGTCTGAAATATTTCAGTGGCCTCTTTTCCATTTACAGCCCTGGCTATATCATATCTTTTGGAGAGGATGATGTCAATCAGCATAAAGTTACTGTCCAAATCTTCTGCGATAAGGACTCTCTTTTTCTCTGCGGATTCGTGCGGTGTTTCAACCGGTGAAGATGCCGGCTCAGGCTTTTCAGCCGGTATTTTATTGATGTTTATATCTGCAGGGATAGTAAAGCATACTCGAGTGCCTTCACCCTCTGTTGATGTAATTGAAATTCTGCCGCCAAGTTTCTCAACAATTGCTTTGCATATAGGTAACCCAAGTCCTGTCCCGGGTGCAAATTCGTCAGTTTTATAAAATCTGCTGAACACCTTTTCTATTGCATTGGCAGGAATACCTTTTCCGGTGTCCCTGACAAAAATTTCAACCTCATTTATGTTGCAGAGAAAACCTACTGTAATACTCCCTGACTCCGTAAACTTAATTGAATTGTTTAGCAAATTGGTGATTACCTGTCTGTTTCTTACCGAGTCTGAGTATACAATTTTTGGACTTTCCGGGATCTCAGTAATAATTTCTATTCCCTCTTTTATTGACAACTTGCTTGTTTCTGTTATTTCAATTATCTGTGAGGCCAGGTCAAACTCAGATAGTTCAAATTTCAGGCTGTTGGATTCAATTCTTGAAATATCCAGTATATCGTTTATCAAAGTCATAAGAGACTTAGAATTACTATTAATAATTGATGCAAACTCACTCTTTTCGTCATCTGTGTATGAGTTGTCTGTAATAAGATTTGCAAAACCAACTATTCCGTTGAGTGGAGTTCTGATTTCGTGACTCATGTTTGAAAGGAATGAGCTTTTAAGCCTGTCACTCTCCTCCGCCTTTAATTTTGCCTGAAGAAGTTCACTCTCCCTCATCTTGATCTCCTGAATATTTATATCCATTCCGTAGAGAAAGCGAGTATCATTTACCTTATTTGTCTCAGATGAAAGAGAGTAGATTACACCTCTTCTCTCCCACCACTCCCATGAGTTGTCATTATTAACAGCCATCCGGTACTCTACACTAAAGCTTTTAGCTTTGCTAACCATTAATTTGTCATATGACAGCGAAAGTCTGTCTCTGTCTTCCGGATGCACATACTCCAGAAAATGTTTGTGAGTTCTGAATTGGATGTTCCAGTTTTTAAATATATTTTCTCTGTTTTCAACTATGGTAAACTGTTTTGTGGATCTATTATAGAACCAGATGAAGGCTTTTGCAGATTCAACGGCCAGGCTCAGGTATCTTTTTTGTTTATAAAGCTCCGTTACATCTCTCATAACAAGTACAATCTGACTAACCTCTCCGGATGTGTTGAGTACGGGAGAAATGTTTCCGGCAATAAATCTTGACTCCCTTTCATGATAATCTATTCTGGTATGTTCCGGAATAGGGAGAGATTTTTTCTGGCTTAATGCCTCTTTTAGAAGGGCATGAACACACTCAGAACTTCCAGGCTGACTAGTTGAGTAAACCTCGTGAAATTTCTTTCCGGAAAGAGTCTTTCTTGTTTCAGAAAGTAAAGCAGCTGCATCATTTGCATATAATATTGTAAGATCCGGGGCAAATGATATAACCCCCTCCTCCATAACAGAAAAGGTATTATTCAGTAACTCTCTTCTTGATATATTTTCTGATGTGAGCCTTCTGAGCTCTTTATTTAGATTTCTATGCCTGAAGTGGTAGACAGCAAACACCATAAATGATGTTATAAGAAGTAATATAAAAGCCATAAAAAGCTGAACTTCGGTCCTGAAGTCATCAAAAATACTTGGGGGCTTATTTATTATTGTAGCCTGTTTTGAAAACCTTTTAGTTGATATGTTCCACTTCTTTAATTCATTGAAATCTAACTGAAGCTGGTATGTTTTTAATGTATCGTTAATAACGATTCCGGGATTTTCCAGTAACTTTATTGATGCCTCTGCAGCTTTATATCCGTGATCCCAGCTTGAAACGCTGTATCCTCCAATTACACCTGTGCCAGTGAGGAGGTTTTGAATTCCCAGAATTGGGATAGTGTTAATTTTTGGCAGAAATGGATGTAAGTAATTATTGTATGAGTAGTTTCCTTTGTTGTCCATTACCCAGCTTGACAGAATAGCAAATGATTTTAAGGGCATCGAGTTAATTCTCTTGGTAAAATCCTCGAAATTATCTCCCCTTGGAGAGAAGAATGTAAAGTGAAACTTCTCCTTGTCAGGCATTGATGCTATTACTCTTTTTGCATATTCAGCCTCGAGCGAGCCGTATGGGCTGTTGTCGGTAATTATTAAGATATTTTTGGAATCAGGAAAGAGTGAAGAGCCAAACTCTATGTTCTCCGCTATTGGTAAGGATGTCTGTAAATAGGAGATCCCTCTGACAGGTTTATAGTCTGCATCAAGCAATTTAATGCATAATATTTTTTGTTTTTGTTCAGGTGATAATTCTAACGATAAAAGAACCTCCAGTGCTTCACTATCGGTAGCAATGATTAAGTCCGGTAAATTATTCTGATATGCATTCCACGCTGTTTTAATTGAACGGATCATATCAGACTTTGTCCTCTCCCCCTCTGAATTTATAAACAGATTGGAGATTCTTGTGTTTGTTTTATTATTTGAGTGGTATGTGGAAAAACCTGTATGAAACTCTCTTATTCTCTCATTGTTTCTCTCTTTTGAGTAAACAAGCATAACCCTCCTCTCTCTCTCCTGAGCAAATAAATTAGTTGAACCCCAAAAAATAATCAGGACAAAAAATGTATTAAGAAATTTTTTGAAAAGCATATTATTGGAGAGTATGATTTAATTGCTACCAAAGTTAGTAAATTATTCCTGCCAAATTGCTAAATTTGTTAGTAAGCAAATAATTAATACTTAAACATAGAAGCGATGAAATTTGTATTGCCCGAGCTTGCCTTTAAGGCAGCAGAATTAGAGCCTGCAGTAAGTGCAAGGACTATTGAATTCCATTATGGTAAACACCATCAGACCTATGTAAATAACCTCAACAACCTCATTGCCGGAACTGAGTTTGAGTCAATGGGACTGGAAGAGATTATAAAAAAATCAGATGGCGCTATTTTTAATAACGCCGCCCAGGTGTGGAATCATACATTTTATTTTAATTGTTTTACCCCGGGAGGCAACGGAGTCCCATCGGAAGAGTTGCTGGAGGCAATCCACGAAAGTTGGGGTAGTTTTGATGATTTTAAAAAGGAGTTTAGTGCTGCTGCTTTATCTATTTTTGGATCAGGATGGGCATGGCTGGTTAAGAATAAGGAGGGAAAACTATCCATAATTAAAGAGAGCAATGCCGGAACACCTCTTACAAAAGGCATGGAGCCTCTGCTGGTAATAGATGTATGGGAGCATGCATACTACCTCGATTATCAAAACAGAAGAGCTGATTATATTGCAGCCCTTATGCAGATAGTTGACTGGGATGCCGTTTCATCCAGATATTAGTTTTCCAAAGACCTCTTTTCCAGACATAACGGTCATCATTACGCTTCTGATAATAAGATGGGCAGAGTACGCCAGGTATAAAGCCTGGATACCCGCAAATCTTTCGGTTGCGTAGAAGACAATAAAAAACGCGGCAGCAGATATTATCATAGTATTTCTGATTGCCGATGAGGCTGTTGCGCCTATATATATGCCATCCCACATAAATGCAACACAACTTATTACAGGGACTAACAGAAGCCATGGCATAAAGGGAGAAGCTGCCTCAATGACCTCTTTGTTATTCGTCAGCAGGCCGAATATCGTTTCGCCTGCAGCCATATATGCTACTGTAGAGACTGCTGCAATAACAAAGGTCCACAGAAATAAGAGCCTTACGGCTCTCTTAAGGGAGAGGATATCTCTTGCGCCAATATATCGGCCCGCAAGAGCCTCGCCGGCATAGGCAAATCCATCAACCAGGTAAGAGTAAAGAAGCATAAGTTTCATCATAATTGTACTAACGGCAAGTAGCTCCTCTCCGTACCTGGCAGAGAGAGCGGTAAATCCTGAGTAAACGAGTAAAAGAGAGGCAGAGCGGAGAAAAAGATTACCGTTGAGAACGAAGAACTCCTTCATCTCTTTAATTTTCAGGGAAGCCCTGATATTTATGTATTTGAATAATTTTTTATAATAGTTGTTCATAAGGAAGATTGCAGACCCCAGTCCTATGTACTGAGCAGTAACAGTTCCAAGTGCAATTCCGGCTATTCCCATCTTCATTGGGAATGCAAATAGAATACTGAGCAGAATATTTGATATATTTACTATTATATCAGTAATCATTGGACTAACCGTATTCTGCATTCCAATGAACCACCCCTTAAAGGAGAATAGAGTTAAAGTGGCAGGTGCTGCCCATATTCTTATAAAGAAATACTCCCGTGCCATCTGCTCAACAACAGGAGTTGTATCCAGTACAGCGAATGCTCCAACAATATAAATATATTGAATTGCAAGCAGAAACAGTGCTGCTATTAAAGCAGTTCCCAAAGACTGAACAAGGACATTTATACTCTCCCTGAAATCCCTCCTTCCATATGCCTGAGCAGCCTTCCCACCTGTGCCTACCCGCAGGAAACCGAGATTCCAGTATAGCAAGTCAAAGAGCATTGTGCCAATAGCTATACCCCCAATTGCTGCTGCATCACCAAGCCTGCCGGCAATAGCCAGGTCTGCCATTCCAACCAGCGGTACTGTAATATTTGCAAGGATGCTGGGCCCAGCAAGCTTAAGTATCTTATTGTTCATAAATTACCTGTATTTCTCCTCATCTTCAAGCATTCCCAGATATGATATATATCTCTCAGCAGAAATTTCTCCATTTTCAACAGCCTCTTTTATCCGGCAACCTGGTTCATGAGTATGGGTACAGGGGGTAAACCTGCACTCTTCGTAGAGGCGAAGCATCTCAGGGAAATAGTGACTGAGTTCCTCCTTGTTCATTTCAACAAGACCGAACCCTCTAATCCCCGGAGTATCAATTATAAAGCCTCCGGAAGAGAGGGGATGCATCTCATAAAAGGTTGTGGTATGCTTTCCCTGGAGATGATAGTCTGAAATATCAGCTGTCTTAAGAATAAGATTTGGATCCATTGCGTGAATAAGAGAGGATTTACCAACTCCTGACTGACCTGAAAAGAGAGAGACTCTCCCGTTACACTCATCTCTTAATATATCAATATTCAGCCCAGTTTTGGATGAGACCTCAATAATTTCATATCCGGCATTCTGGTATATCTCTTTGAAGCTGTTGAGTGTTTCAACAGACTCGCTTTGAATAAGGTCTCTTTTGTTGAGAACAATTTTAACAGGGATTCTGTAAGCTTCACAAGTGACAAGAAAGCGGTCTATGAAAACCGGTTTAACTTCAGGAAAGTTAATAGTTGTTACCAGGTATGCCATATCAATATTTGAGGCAATTATGTGCGATTCTCTGGATAGATTTGTAGATTTTCTAATTATGTAGTTTCTCCTTGCTTCTACTGAAACAATAGCACCTTTTCCTCTCTCTTCCTGTTCATAATTGACGATATCTCCCACTGAAATAGGGTTTGTAGTCTTTGACCCTTTCATGCGAAGCCTCCCACGGACCACGCACTCAACCGGCTCCCACAGAGGCAGGGGGCTTACCAGATAATGACTTCCGGTATGCTTAACAACAGTTGCTCTTTTTGTTTCACTTTTTTCCACGGCTGCGAAGATACAAAATTGTGTAAAAAAGGATTAACTTCGCGCCGTATTTAAAAAGAGACTATAATGTTGACAGTGTCTGAAATTGAAAATGTAGTTGAAAAAAGCTTGAGGTCTCTTGATTGGAAAATGCAGCCTCAGGAGCTGTACGAACCGATTGAGTATTTAATTTCAATTGGAGGTAAGAGGCTTAGACCAAGGCTTGCAATTCTGTGTTATAACCTGTTTTCTGACAAAATTGACAGATCAATAATATATCCGGCGATAGGTCTTGAAGTTTTTCACGGATTTACCCTTATACACGATGATATAATGGATGGGGCCGATTTGAGAAGAAATCAGCCAACAGTCCACAAAAAATGGGATAATAATATTGCAATTCTTTCAGGAGATGTAATGTGTATCAAGTCCTATCAGATGATTGCAAATGCTCCGGACGGATGTCTAAGGGAGGTCCTTGATATATTCTCAGATACCGCCGCTAAAGTATGCGAAGGTCAGCAGTATGATATGAATTATGAATGCGAACCATTTATAACTATTGAGGATTATATTCAGATGATAGGCCTTAAGACTGCCGTCCTTATTGCCTGCTCGGCAAAGATAGGAGCCCTTATTGGAGGAGCAGGCAAAGAGACCTCTCAGGCTCTGTATAATTATGGATATAAACTTGGTCTTGCATTCCAGATTAAGGATGATCTGCTTGACAGTTTTGGCGAGACAGCGGTCTTTGGAAAAAATATTGGTGGCGATATAATGAACAATAAAAAGACCTGGTTGCTGGTTGAAAGTTTCAAAAGGGCAGCAGGGAAGGATAGAGTAGAGCTGGATTATCTATTAAGAGGCAAAGAGATTAAGAGGGAGGAGAAGATACCGGCTATGCAAAATCTATTCAGAAGGATTGGTATTGTAGCCGATGCAGAGAAGGAAATTGAGAGACTACATGCTGAGGCTTGGGATATTCTTGTTGGAGCGGGTCTTGATAAAAGACAACTTGAGCAGCTTTCAGAATTTGCAAACATACTTCTGAACAGAGAGAGGTAAAAATCTGTTATTGTTTTATGAGACCTTCCGATATAGAGATAATGGCTCCGGCCGGAAATTTTGAGAGTTTGCACGCAGCAATTCAGGGTGGAGCTGATTCAGTGTACTTTGGTGTGGGAAATCTTAATATGAGATCGCATTCAGCGAATAACTTCTCATCAGATTCACTTAAAGAGATAGTAGATATATGTAAAAGGGCAGGGGTTAAATCCTATCTGACACTAAATATAGTTATTTACGACGAGGACATACCCTCTATGAGGGAGGCTGTTGACAGGGCTGCAGAGGCAGGAGTTTCGGCAATTATTGCCTCTGATATGGCGGTAATCTTATATGCAAGAGAGAGAGGGCTGGAGGTGCATATATCAACTCAGCTTAATGTTTCAAATATTCTAAGTTTAAAGTACCACTCTCAGTTTGCTGATGTGGTAGTTCTTGCCAGAGAACTAAATTTGCATCAGGTTAAGGAGATTTATCAAACCATTGAAAGAGAGCAGATAAAGGGCCCTTCCGGAGAGCTTGTCAAACTTGAGCTCTTTTGTCATGGAGCGCTCTGTATGGCTGTCTCAGGAAAATGTTATCTGAGCCTGCACGAGTATAATGCATCTGCTAACAGAGGGAGTTGCTATCAGATTTGCAGAAGATCTTACGAGGTTAAGGACAAGGAGACTGGCAACACACTTGAAGTGGATAATAAGTACATAATGTCACCAAAAGATCTCTCTACTATACTATTTGTTGATAAAATAATTGATTCGGGTATACGAGTCTTTAAGATAGAGGGCAGAGCAAGGGCTCCCGAGTATGTGAAACGGGTAACATCTGCTTACAGGGAGGCTGCTGATGCAGTATGCGAAGGGAGGTATACCCCTGAACTTGCAAAAGAGCTTGAAACAAGAGTCTCTGAGGTGTTCAACAGAGGATTTTGGGATGGCTACTATCAGGGTGCAAAGTTGGGGCAATGGTCTGATGTTTATGGAAATAAGGCCACTAAAAAGAAAACATATGTGGGAAAGGTGACAAATTTCTTCTCAAACCTATCGGTGGCAGAGGTTCTGATTGAAACGGGAGAATTAAGAACAGGCGATGAAGTATTGATAATCGGCCCCTCAACCGGAGTAATGGAGCACAAAATTGAGGAGATAAGAACGAATCTTGAGTCTGTTGAGATTGCTGTAAAGGGTGAGTATTGTTCACTGCCACTCCCTGCCGGTGTCAAGTTAAGACGATCTGACAAAATTTACCTGTGGAGATAAGAGATAAAGATATTTTTACAGGTGAAAGACTCCCTGCCATGATGGTGGGGTTTCTGAGGGAGCATCATGTTATGACTGTCGCAGTTTCTGCTGCTGATGATATTTGGTGCTCTCATGCCTTTTATGTATTTCTTGAAGATGAGAATGCATTTTTAATAATCTCTGAAGAGAAGACAAGGCATATAAAAATAGCAAGAAAGAATCCTGTTGTTTCCGGTGGGGTTGCTTTGGAAACTAAAAAAATAGGGGAGATAAGGGGGCTTCAGTTTAAAGCAATAATGGAGCAATGTGATGATTCTATTTTTGGAAAATATAAACTATCTTACCTAAAAAGGTTTCCCTATGCAATCTTAAAAGGGGGTGATCTTTGGCTTCTGCGGATTACAGAAGCCAAGTTCACCGATAACAGACTGGGCTTTGGTAAAAAGCTAAGATTTATAAACGAAAAGCTCTCTTGATATCCTCAACGGCATCAAGTTTCTCCCACGCAAAAAACTCAACTTTTTTAACTACGGATTTCCCGTTTTCAACTAACTCAATCTCCTTTGTAAAAGGGTCTCTTCCCATATGACCATAAGCGGCAGTCATCTCATATATTGGATATTTGAGCTGTAGCCTTTCAATGATTTTGGCAGGCCTGAGATCAAAAACATCCTGTATAACAAGAGCTATTTCTCCGTCTGTAAGTCCACCGGCTGCAGTTCCGTATGTGTTTACAAAAACACTTACCGGTTTTGCGACTCCAATAGCATAAGCTAGCTGAACCAGGGCCTCTTTGGCAACACCGGCAGCTACAAGATTTTTTGCTATATGTCTGGCAGCGTATGCTGCTGATCTGTCAACCTTGCTCGGGTCCTTTCCGGAGAATGCTCCTCCTCCGTGTGCCCCTTTTCCGCCGTAAGTATCCACTATGATTTTTCTTCCGGTGAGCCCGGTATCTCCATGAGGCCCGCCGATAACAAATTTTCCTGTAGGATTAACATGAAGGATATAATCTCCTTTGAACAACTTCTGAGTATAATCAGGCAATCTTCCAATAAGTCTCGGGATTAGAATACTCCTTACATCCTCCTTAATTTTTGCCTGCATTACTGAATCTTCTGCAAATTCATCGTGCTGTGTGGAGATAACAATTGTGTGAACTCTTACGGGATTGTTATTGTCGTTGTACTCAATTGTAAACTGAGATTTTGAATCGGGCCTGAGATAGGTCATCTCCACTCCCTCTCTTCTGATTTTTGCAAGTTCCAGAAGTGCGATATGGGAGAGAGTCAAAGGCAGAGGCATAAACTCTTCAGTATCAGTACAGGCGTAACCAAACATCATCCCCTGATCACCTGCTCCCTGCTCTTCAGGTACTGCAACATCAACACCTCTGTTAATGTCCGGAGATTGTTCATGTATTGCAGAGAGAATCCCGCAAGAGTTCCCGTCAAACATGTATTCGGCCTTTGTATAACCGATTCTGTTAATTACCCTTCTGGCTATTTGCTGGATGTCCACATAGGCAGTTGAGTTAACCTCGCCCCCTATCACCACAAGCCCGGTGCTTACAAAAGTTTCGCATGCTACTTTTGAATTACTGTCCTGTCTGATGAATTCGTCGAGAATTGCATCTGATATCTGGTCCGCCACTTTATCCGGATGACCCTCTGATACCGACTCTGATGTAAATAGATATGACATTGTCGTAAAAAATTAATAATATAATTATTTAAACATTTCCGGAGGGAAAGAGTTCTTGAATACGCGAAATGCCTTGAAAAAAAGAAAACTCAGAGAATTTTAGCATTTTTTCGTGTGGTTGCAAGCAATCAAATCTCTCCACAATAATTTTGTGCAAATGTATGTAATTTTTGTTAATAAAAAATGGTTACGATAATGTTAAATATTTCAAAATAATTGTCATTTTTACTTATGATTTACCTATTTTTGCGACACAAAACTTAACAATTTTTATAAATACCTATGAAACAAACACTTAAGAAATTTATCATGGCGGCCATGAGTCTGCTTGTTGCCTTTGCAGCAATTGCACAGGTTACCACTGCGAGCATTTCAGGTTTTGTCAAGGACACGAAAGGCGATCCTGTGATGGGTGCTGTCGTTAAGGCAACACATGCCCCTTCTGGAACTGTCTATTATGTTTCGACACAAAACAACGGACAGTACAATATCCCAGGTATGAAAATCGGTTCTCAATATCAGATTGAAGCTTCTAGTATGGGCTATGCGACTACAAAAATTGCAGATGTCACTCTCTCACTTGGTGATGAGGTGAAATTTGACTTTGAACTGAAGGAAGAGGCGGTTAATCTTGGTGAAATAGTTGTCACAGCGGAGGTAAATCCTGCAATCAATTCAAACAGAACAGGGGCACAGGAAATATTCACTAAAGACAGAATGTCCCGTATCCCTACCATCAACAGGTCTCTCTCAGACTTCACAAAACTGACACCAATGTCAAGTGGAAGTAACTTCGCAGGAACATCGTACCGTTACAATAATGTTACTGTTGACGGAGCATCTTTTAATAACTCATTCGGTTTGGCATCATCTCTTGGTGCTTCAGGAGTTGAGCCTATCTCACTTGAGGCTATTGAGCAGATTCAGGTTATGATAGCTCCATATGATGTCAGAAACGGTGCCTTTACAGGTGGCGGGATTAACTCTGTTACAAAGTCCGGTAATAACATCTGGAACGGATCAGCATATTACTATACAAAGAGCCCTTCAACAAGGGGTTATATACAGAAGGAAGACATAATTGCTGTTACTGACTTTTTCAGTCGTCAATATGGCGCCACACTCAGCGGACCAATTATTAAGAATAAACTCTTCTTCTTTGTGAATGCTGAATTTGACCGTCAGGAGGTTCCTAACAGCTGGAGGCCAAGAGCAAACAAAACAACACCTGTCACAGGCTATTACTCCGCCGCAGATGTTGAGACACTTGATGAGATTGTTTCGTTGCTAAAAGATAATTTCAACTACAATCCAGGCACATACAATGTAACCAGCACTCCAACCGAGGCTGATAAGATTACTGCAAGACTTGACTGGAACATAAACCAGAAGAACAAACTTAGCTTCAAGTATTTTTATCTGAAGTCTTTCAACACAAACAATCCAAGTTCTTCAGGCGCTATGTCTAACGGACGTGGTCCTAACAGCTATGCAATTCCTTTCTCAAGTGCATATTACAGGACAAACAACAACTTCAATATCTTTATCGCTGAGTTGAACACAATCGTTAACTCTAAAATGTCTAACTCTTTAACTGTAGGTTATTCAAGACTCAGAGACTTCAGAGAGATGGACGGCGGCTTCTTCCCTGAGGTAAGTATTGGAGATGGTACAGCTTCTAAAAACTCACTGACAACATTCGGTACGGAGGCTAACTCATACAACAATAAACTTGATAGTGACATTTACCAGATTCAGGATAACTTCATTATTAACCTTAATAAACATCAACTGACATTCGGTACACAGTCCGATTACAGAATGTTTGTCAATGGTTATGCAAACAGTTTTGCAGGCCAATGGCAATTCGCCTCATTGGCTGACTTCAAGACAGACCTTCTTGCATACCAGGCATGGAAGAATGCCGGTTCAAACCCAAACAGCATACCAGGTACCACAGCTCTCTACTACAAACAGACTTACAGTATGACAGATGACGGGAAATTCCCGTATGCTGAGGTTAATGTAATGTCCCTAGGTTTCTATGCTCAGGATAAATGGAGTATTAAGGATAATCTTAAGGTTACATTAGGTCTTCGTATGGATCTTCCTATCTTCATGACTGATCTTCCAAAAAATGATTTGGTTGCAGGACTTACATTCCAGGATGGTCGTAAGATTGATGTATCTAAGTACCCTTCAGCAAAACCAATGATATCACCTAGAGTTGGTTTCAATTGGGATGTATTCTCAGATAAGAAGTTCCAAGTAAGAGGCGGTTCAGGCCTATTCTCAGGGACACCTCCATATGTATGGCTTTCAAATCAGGCAGGAAACAATGGTATTCTTTTCGCATCAACAACATCAAAGAACCACGCTTTTGACGGTGTTACAGAACTTCCTAAACCAACAGGTGCAACTTTACCTAAGGCTAATATAGCGATCACTGATCCTGATTTCAAATATCCTCAGCTTTGGAAGACAAACCTTGCAGTTGACTATAAATTCGGCAATGGATGGGTAGCAACAGCAGAGGTACTTTACAACAAAGATGTTAATGCAATCTACCACAGGGACATCAACCATCCTGACATGGACGATGCAACCAGAGTTACAAAACTCGGAGGCGCAGATCAGAGACCTTATTTCATTGACAAAACTTTGAACGATCAGACATATGATGTTATTCTTATGACTAACTCTTCAAAAGGTTACTCGGTATATTCTACCCTTCAGTTGCAACGCAACTTTACAAATGGACCGCTTGATGGCTTATATCTGAATGCTTCTTATACATTTGGTAAGGCAATGAGCGTAACAGACGGCTCGTCTTCAGTTGCATCTTCATCATACAAATATCGTCCTGCAATCAATCCTGATGCAGAGGAACTTGGTTTCTCAGCCGGTTCATTTCCTCAGAGACTTCTTGTTCAGGGTTCTTACAGGAGAGAATGGGGTCCCAACTTTGCAACATCTATAGGTCTTGTATACCAGATGTATATGCCTTTCAGATATTCTTATACATATAACGGTGACGTAAACAACGACTCTTACTCATATAACGACCTCATGTTCATTCCTGCAACCAAGGATCAGATCAAAATCAAGCCTGCTCCAGGTGATACCCGTACAGCAGATCAGATTTGGGCAGAGATGGATTCTTTCTTTGATCAGGATCCTTATCTTAAGACTCGCAGGGGTAAATATTCGGAACGTAACGGAGGTATGGCTCCTTATGTGCACTCACTTGATTTCAACATTGCTCATGACCTAATCATGAAGCAGGCAAATGGTAAGTCACACACTATCAGGTTCTCGTTCGATGTTTACAACTTCCTTAACCTGCTCAACCACGATTGGGGCGTTCAACAGACAACAGTACTTGGAAACCAGCAATACCAGTACCTGATTATGACAGACAAACCTTCTGCTACAAACAATTACACACCGGCATTCTCAACTGCTTTGGATAGTAATAAGAAGGTAATTACTGACACTTTCAAGGATAACATCTCTTCATCTTCACGTTGGACAATGATGTTTGGTATTAAGTATATGTTTAATTAATAAATATTTAAACAATGCGTTTAGAGGGCGACTAAAAAGAGATTTTTGGTTTCCCTCTTTTATGTACAACATGATTTTTAGAAAATAAAATTATTATCTCGGTTGATTCATTGATTAATTAATCAGCTTACCACAGGTAGTACCTGGGGAATGCAACTTGGTGTTCGTTTAGTGTTCTAAAAAGCAAGTTCAACACTAAAATTTGCGGGGTTCCTGATTTCAGGAATCCCGCTTTTTTTATTGGCTTTAATTTTACTAACTTTGTTTAAGATGTTGAGGGAGATGCATACCTGGAAGTCAAAAGTTAACACAGGAAGGATTGGAGAGAGAGAGGCTGAGGATTTCCTTTTAAGGAAGGGGTTGAGGACTCTGGAAAGAAATTGGCGGTATAGTCACAAGGAGGTGGACTTAATTATGGCCGGAGAGGATGCAATTCACTTTGTTGAGGTCAGATCATTAACAGCTCCATCTCTGATTAAGCCATACGAGAGTCTGGGTTTTAACAAAAAAAGAAACCTGATGGTAGCAGCCTCTGCGTATATGGCATTAAAACATATTAATAAGGAGATTTCTCTGGATGTGGTATCCGTCCAGTTTTTTGATGGAGAAGTTTTTATAGAGTATTTTTGTAATGCATTCACTCCCGGATGGTAAACAAAATAATGGCAAATGAACAAGAATAATTATTGCATTATAATGGCCGGTGGAATCGGCAGCAGGTTCTGGCCTGTAAGCAGGAACTCAAAACCTAAACAATTTCTTGATATTCTGGGCGTAGGAAAGTCTTTTCTGCAGCAAACCTATGAGAGATTTTCTAAAATAATAGACAAGGAAAATATTGTAATTGTAACATCCTCTCTTTATAAGGAGATTGTATTTGAACAATTACCCGGGATAAATCCGGAGAATGTTTTGCTTGAGCCTTACCGTAGAAATACAGCACCATGTATTGCTTATGCGACATATAAACTACTGGATAGAAATCCTGATGCAACTGTAGTTGTTGCCCCCAGTGACCATTTAATAGTTAATGATGATGAGTTTCTTGGAACTATAAAAAATGCAATCGAGTACGCAAGTGGACATAATGTGCTTCTTACACTGGGGATTAATCCATCAAGAGCAGAAACAGCTTATGGCTATATACAGGTAAATAAGTCTTCTAAACTTGATATTGCAGGCAACAGAGCATATCTGGTTAAAACATTTACCGAAAAACCAAGCGAGGAGTTAGCAGAAGTATTTGTTAAATCAGGAGAATTCCTCTGGAATTCGGGTATTTTCGTATGGAATTTACAAACAATTAAAGCTGAATTAGAGGTTCATCAGAAGGGGATATCCTCAATGTTCAGCAAAGGAAAGGGCACATACTATACTCCTGCCGAACAAGAATTTATAAAATCTGTTTACGAAGATTGCACGAGCATATCCATAGATTATGGAATAATGGAGAAAACGGAAAAAGCTATTGTTTATCCTGTTTCATTTGGATGGTCAGACTTGGGAACCTGGGATGCTTTGTATTCTGAGGCAGCAAAGGACAATTTCGGCAACCATATAGTTGGTGATGAGACAATGGTTTCAGATGTAAAGGAGTGTATAGTGGTGACACAAGAGAAGAATAAACTGGTTGTTTTAAAGGGGTTGGATGGGTATATGGTAATTAATACAGATGATGTGCTGCTGATTTGTCCAAGGGATGAGGCAGCTTTTAAAGGTATTTTAACAGATCTCCCTTTAAATGAATTTATGAAATATCAATAATATTAAATATGGCAAGCGCACCGTTAACAATTGAGGTTCAGTCTGAAATAGGTAAATTGGATGCTGTTCTTCTTCACTCTCCCGGAGCTGAGGTTGAGAATATGACACCCAGAAATGCTCAAAGAGCTCTTTACAGCGATATTCTAAATCTTTCAATTGCACAAAAAGAGTACGAGCAGGTTTCCGGGGTGTTGAACAAGGTTGCTAAAACCTATCAGATTAGAGATCTTCTTATTAAGATTCTTGATAATCACGCGGAGAGAGAGGCACTTATTGGCAAGATTTGCGTAACAGAAAATGTTACTGACTATTTTGAATATCTGATGGATATGTCTTCAAAAAATCTTGCTGCTGTTCTTATTGAGGGCCTTCCTGCAAAGATAAACACCCTTACTGCATATCTCAAGGATGATTATTATGCATTGCTGCCATTGTATAACTTCTATTTTACCAGAGATGCCTCTGTCTCTATCGGGAACAGGGCATTAATTTGTAAGATGGCAAGCAAGGTAAGGATGAGGGAATCGCTCATAACAGAAGCTATTTTTAGAAATCCTCAGTTTTTTGATTGTAATTTGCTGAATGCTCACGATTTTCAGCCGGGCAATGATGAAATATTTATGGAGGGGGGAGATATTTTAATAGCAAGAGAAGATATATTAATTATTGGTAACGGAATGAGAACAAGTAGTCTTGGAATTGATCAGCTGATAAACAGATTATGCAGATCAACCAGTCAGGATAAATGGCATGTTATTGTTCAGCAGCTACCGGACTCACCTGAGTCGTTTATCCATCTTGATATGGTTTTTACATTTCTTGATGTAGACAAGGCAATGGTTTTTGAACCTTTAATATTAAATGATAACCAGTATCAAACTGTTCATATGACTATTGAGGGTGGCAGGGTTACAAAGATAAAAACGGTTAATAACATTCTCTCTGTACTTAAAAAATTAGGAATGGAGCTGGAGCCTGTCATTTGCGGTGGAAATGCAGATGAGTGGAATCAGGAGAGAGAGCAGTGGCATAGTGGTGCAAACTTCTTTGCCTTTGCTCCGGGAAAGGTTATGTCATATGCAAGGAATATTCATACGCTTAATGAATTAAGCAAAATGGATTTTGAAATTATCCCTGCCTGGGATATTGTAAATGGGAAAAGGGATTTATCCAAAACGGGACAATGCGTTGTTACGATAGATGGCTCTGAGCTTCCCCGGGGAGGTGGTGGTGCCAGGTGTATGACAATGCCTCTTAGAAGACAATCTGTTAACTGGCCAAAATAATTCAATTAAATTTCATGAAAAAAATATTTCTCCTTGTGCTATCTGCAATTGCAGGAATAGCTGCGAATGCACAAAGTCTTTACTTTGCCTCTCGCCCCTCTCTCTCTCCGGATGGATCTGAAGTTTTCTTTTCCTGGTCTGGTGATATATTTAGAGTTCCTAATCAAGGGGGGTTGGCTTTAAGGATGATATCAATGTCAGGCATTGAAACATCTCCGCTTGTATCTCCTGATGGGAAGAATCTAGCCTTTGCGTCAAACGAAACAGGAAACTATAATGTATATATAGTTCCACTTTCAGGAGGGAGTGTAAAGCAGCTTACTTTCCACGATGGTTCTGACATACCTGTATCCTGGTCTTCAGATTCAAAAAAAATATATTTTGAATCAAACAGATACAACTCTGTTAGTGTATATTCTGTTTTAATAGAGGGAGGAACCCCTGAAAGACTTTTTCAAAACTACTTTAATACAATTTCTGCATTGGTTGAAAATCCTGTATCGGGTGAGTTTTACTTTACAGAGTCTGCAGAGAGTTATAGATTTGCCACCAGAAGAGGTTATAAAGGAGAGCATAATGCAAATATAATCTCATGGAACCCATCAAAAAGCGAATACAGGGAGGTGACAAACTGGATTGGGAAGGATCAGTGGCCTATGGTTGACATAGCAGGAAATTTATACTATGTTTCTGATGAAAGGGGTGGTAATGATAATATTGTAAAGCAAGAGGGTGATAAAAGGGTCTTCCTGACAAATTATAAAGAGTCAGTTCAATATCCATCAATTAGCAGAGATGGTTCAAAAATTGTTTTTTTGAAGGGATATGAGATCAATATTCTGGATGTTAAAAGCGGTTCGGTAAATAAGCCCGTAATTCGTATAGCTGATTCTAAAAAAACTAATGATCAGAACTTTAAGGTTGAGATACCTGAGGATGCAGCAATCTCCCCGGATGGTAAGAAACTGGCATTTGTCTTCAGAGGGTTGCTGTTTGTAAGTGATTCTAAAGGGAATTTTATAAGAAAAATTGAGACATCTGATGAGGAGCGGGTCTCAGAAGTAGTTTGGGCAAAGGATAATAAAAGCCTTTTTTACACAAGGACAAACAAAGGATATTATAATATTTTTAAAAAGAGGGCAGATACACTCTCTGTTGAAAAACCAATTTATTCTGCCAGTGAAGGGGCCAGAAGTCTTACATTATCCCCTAAAGGAGACAAGATAGCTTTTATAAGCGGGAAAAGAAGTATAATGGTTCTGGACACAGAGAAGGAGAGTGTTGAAAAGATCTCAGACCAGGAGTTTTGGGCCTACCAGGGATACAGCATGAATTTTTCATCTGATCAAAAACATCTGGCATTCACAGCAATGAATATGTTTGAGTTGGATATATACATATATTCATTTGAAGATAAAAAGGTACTTAACCTTACAAATTCCGCTGTTTCTGAGAGTGATCCTGTGTTTACCCCGGATGGTAAGTTTATGTATATTACAACAAACAGGTTCTCCTCCTCTTATCCAAGGGGCGCCTCTCCAATGTTATACAGGTTGGAGCTTGAGAAGGTAAAGAGACCGCAGGAGGGAGAGGAGTTTGATAAGTTATTTGGCAAGGGGGGAGCGAAAAAAGATTCATCTGTGGTTGTTAATCAGAATTATATTCAAAGAAGATTTAATCAGGTAGTAAGGGGGGGAGTTCAAAACTCTCCGTTCATATTTACTCTGAAAGATAAAAGCTGGCTTCTCTTTGGTTCCAGCCACGAAGGATCAGGTGCAATTTATATTCAGGAACTAAAGGATTGGGACCAGAAACCGCCAAAAAAACTGGCTGGAGTTACATCTGCCGGAAAATATATAACAAATGGTAAAGATTTGTTTATTATTGGCAGGGATGGCCTGTTTAAAATTGATGCTGCTGCTGCTTCAGCAACCAAGATTGAGATCGCTGCAAATTTTACAAAGAATATTTCGTCTGAGTTCAGGCAGATGTTTTATGAAGTTTGGGCAACTCTGGAAGAGAATTTCTACGATGAAAAATTCCATGGGGTTGACTGGATGGCAAAAAGAGATTATTACTCTGAATTCCTTCCATATGCCGGGACCAGGGACGATGTAAGAACACTTATTAATGATATGTTAAATGAGCTTAACTCATCTCATATGGGCTTTAGTTCAGCTGGAAAGGAGGAGGAGCTTCAGATAAGGAGCGCGTCTGCTGTAACAGGTATAATGTTTAAAGAGGGCGATCCATACATTGTTGACAGGATTATTCCGGGATCTCCATCTGATTACTCAGGTAATCCTGTAAAATCAGGGGACAAACTTGTTGCAGTTAACGGCATAAAGATTGATAAGAAAGTCAACAGAGAGAGTTATTTTGTCTCTCCAACTCCTCAGAAAGAGATAGTTCTCAGGTTTGCCAGAGGCGGCTCATCGGCCTCATTAAAAGAGGAGTATGATATAAGACTCCATACTGTATCTACTGCTGCTTTAAGAAGTCTTCTTTACACAGAGTGGGAGGACAATAACAGAGAGTATGTAGATGAAGCATCTAAAGGGAAGCTTGCATATGTTCATATGAGAGATATGTCTTCCGGCTCACTGGAAAACTTTCTTATAGACATGAATACATATGCTGTTCACAAGGAAGGATTGATTCTTGACCTGAGATTTAACAATGGTGGGAATGTGCATAACGAGGTTATAGAATTTCTCTCTCAGAAAAGACATTTTAACTGGAAGTACAGAGAGGGGGCAATATCTACCCATCCACATGTAACACCAGGTGATAAGCCTATAGTGGTTCTTATTAATGAGAGAAGCCTCAGCGATGCAGAGGTAACTTCAAATGGTATTAAGGAGTTGTCAATTGCTAAACTTGTTGGGACTGAAACCTACAGGTGGATAATATTTACATCTGGAGTAAGGCTTGTAGATGGATCTTCCGTGAGGTTACCTGCCTGGGGTTGTTACACACTGGACGGAAAAAATATGGAGGCTACCGGGGTGAAGCCGGATATAAGTATACGAAATACTTTCAGAGACAGATTGGAGTCAAAAGACCCGCAACTTGAAAGGGCAATAAAAGAATTATTACCTTTGTAGGCTTGAATTGTACAAAAAATGAAAGAGAGAATTGATAAGCTCCTGGCCGAGGTGGAACAACTGGCGGCTAAGAGAGAGCAGGAGATTGAAGAGATAAGAGTTAGACTCCTTGGAAAGAAGGGTTCAATTACACAACTTTTTGAGGAGTTCAGAAATGTTCTTCCTGAACAAAAAAAGGAGCTCGGGCAGGTGTTGAACACTTTAAAGGTTGCTGCCTCCAATAAAATTGATCAGCTGAGACAAATGCTGGATGAAAGTTTAGAAAGCGAGGGGGCAGACTTTGATTTGACTAAACCGGGAGATGCTTTGGATCTTGGATCAAGACATCCTATATCCATTACCAGAAGGGAGATTCTTTCAATTTTCAGTAAATATGGATACGAGGTTGCTGAAGGACCTGAAATTGAAGATGACTGGCATGTTTTCGGAGCCCTTAATTTCCCTCCTGAACACCCTGCAAGAGATATGCAGGATACCTTCTTTATAACGGAAGGGGATAATCCTGTGCTTTTAAGAACACATACCAGCTCGGCACAGGTCAGGGCAATGGAAAAAATGCCTCTTCCAATTAGAATTGTTTGTCCGGGCAGGGTCTTCAGAAATGAGGCTATATCTGCCAGAGCGCACTGTATTTTTCATCAGGTAGAGGGGCTGTACATTGATAAAGATGTTTCGTTTGCGGATCTTAAGCAGGCCGTGTTACTGTTTGCCAGAGAGATGTTCGGAGAGAATGCCCAGATCAGGTTAAGGCCCTCTTATTTTCCGTTTACTGAGCCGAGCGCAGAGGTTGATGTAAGTTGCAATATTTGTGGTGGAAAGGGGTGTAATATTTGTAAGGGTACAGGATGGCTTGAGATTATGGGATGCGGGATGGTAGACCCTAATGTTTTAGAGGCAAATGGAATAGATAGCACTCAATATAGTGGATTTGCATTTGGAATGGGAATTGAGAGAATTGCAATGCTTAAGTGGCAAGTTAAGGACCTCAGGCATTACTTTGAGAATGATTTAAGATTTCTTAAACAGTTTGAGAATGTAGTTTGATAATTTTTTTGGAAGGAGAGAAAAAATTATTACTTTTGCAGTCCCAAAACGCGGAAATAGCTCAGTTGGTAGAGCATAACCTTGCCAAGGTTAGGGTCGCGAGTTCGAGTCTCGTTTTCCGCTCTACATCAAACAAGACCTCTCCGCTATGAGAGGTCTTTTTTGATGGTTCAGACACTATCGCTCAGGTGGTGGAATAGGTAGACACGCAGGACTTAAAATCCTGTGGGCAGTAATGTCCGTACGGGTTCGATTCCCGTCCCGAGCACTAAATTCACCTTGTTTCTAGGGCAAAGGCCCGGAAACAAGGTGTTTTTAGTTATTTTTACCATTCAGATTTGGTTCAATTTAACAACTCTGTTTTTGCAATAAATAAAAAGAAAATTATATATTTACATAAATTATTAATATGAATTTCAGCATAAAAGAGATCTTTAGTGCATTCATTGTTATGTTTGCAGTTATTGATATTTTAGGTTCCGTGCCAATAATAATTGGAATGAAGGAGAAGAAGAAGAGCTTTAGCCCGCTTAATGCAGCTGTAATCTCATTTGCAATTCTTGTTGCATTTCTTTTTGTGGGTCAGGCTATGCTGGGCCTTTTTGGGGTAGATATTTCATCATTTGCAGTTGCTGGTGCTCTGGTGCTTCTTGTTCTTGCAATTGAGATGATATTTGGTATTCAGATTTTCAAAGATGACGGGCCAACAGATTCGGCAACAATTGTCCCTATAGTTTTTCCATTGATTGCTGGAGCAGCATCATTCACCACGCTCTTGTCACTTAGGGCAGAATATGCTGTTGAAAATATTATTATTTCCTTATTTATAAATATCCTTATTGTATATCTGGTGCTTAGTAATCTTGATTTAATATCAAAGAAGATAGGTAAGGGAGGAATTTATGTAATGAGAAAGTTCTTTGGAATAATTCTGCTTGCGATTGCTGTGAAACTAATAGTGTCAAATTTACATACTCTATTATCTTAAAATTATAAATTATGGAACATAGGAGACTTAGGATTTCTTATTCAAGCATTAGTTTTTTGATAATTTTTGTTCTCGTGTTTAACTCCTCTTGTATTAAGTTTCCTAAGCCCATACCAAATCCATATATTCAGGCCAATAGGTATCTTTACCCATTCTCTTCAGAACAAAAAAATATTACCGCATCAATTAGCATTAACCTTAAAAATGATGCCACTGTTAATGAAATTGGAGCAGAAATTCCACCGTTGAAATATAATAAATCGTGGCTTTTTCTACTTTCTCAGGATGATACAAGACACGAATCTTTTTGCGTAACATGGGCTGCTATTCATGGGAAACCAATACCTGTTGATAAGCATTACTATGATGTTGAGCACTTAGAGGCTGAAGATTTTCCTCCCGGTATAATGACTTTGGGAAAAACTCTCGGCAGTACTGATGGGGCGGGAAAAGAAGTAAGGTTCTCTTTCTTGATTACAGTTGAGCCTGAAAAGCACTCTATGAATAGAAAGCCTAGTGTTTTACCTGGCTTCAATGTTAATCAAGATCGTTTCAAAATGAACGAGTGTCTTACATTCAGCAATGTTAAAGAGATGTTAAATACTGGTGTTGGTATAGCTTTTCATGATGTGAAGACAACTGCAGTTGATATCGTAGATAGCGTGAAAAAACATTTAGAGATATCTCAAAAGATTTTACTAGATACCTTAAAAGGCAGGGGATGTAAAACATTAGCAGAACCAGAAGGGAATAAAGTCTATATAGAAGCTGCTAAGATTATCCCGGAAATTCAGGTAATTACCGCGCAGACAGAAGTGGAGGCAATATATCCTTTCCAAAATCCGTCAGCTCTTTACAATATCCCTTTAAGAAGAGAGCCTGTTGTTGAAGAAAATTTCAGAAATTATATTGAGAAAAAGCTCGCACTACCCAAAGAACAAAGGGAGGCAGTTGCTGTTTTTGTCCATCAAACAGGCACTTACTTTGCTAATCATCTTCTTTGGCTTAATAATACCTACGGCAAAGATGGTGATGATTCAATGTGGGCTCCCAGCCTTGAAGAGTATTATGAGTATAATTACTACCGGCTGAACGGCAATGTAAAAGTTATAAAAGATAACAAAACAGTCAAGCTGGAGGTCTTTTTGCCTTCATCCGATTATTTCTATTATCCATCTGTAACAATAAATGTCAAGGGCCTAAAAATGGCGGATATAGAATCCGTCACATCTGGTGATGAGGTTAAAGGGATGTCTTATGCCGACTATAAAGATGGTGTCATGATTAATATTGACTGCAGAAAGTTTTTGATGGAACATGCAACTCATTACGTAGAGAAGTATGAGAAAACCAAAAAGGTTACTGACAGGGCCGATGCTATTTATTTTGTAAAAATGTTAAAAGAGTCATCGGCAAAGAGAGCATTGCTTACCAGAGTGGGATTATAAAAAGAGAGACCCGGATATTGTGCATATCCTGTTGATATCTTACTGAAGACTATTGTATTTTCAAGTTTTTATCGTATATTTGCAGCCCGCAAATTTTATGCGGGTTAGTAATTAATTATAATACACCAAATTAACAACCAATGCCTGGATTAATTGGAAAGAAAATCGGAATGACATCCGTTTTCGGTGCCGATGGAAAAAACATTCCATGCACCGTTATTGAGGCTGGTCCGTGTGTTGTTACGCAAATTCGTACAGAAGAGAAAGATGGTTATGCCGCTGTACAGCTTGCCTATGACGAAAAGAAAGAAAAACACACCAGCGGAGGGCTTAAGGGCCATTTCAAAAAGGCAGACACCACACCTAAAAGAAAAATTGTTGAATTCCCTATGGATTTCACAAGAGATCTTCAGTTAGGTGATACCGTCACCGTTTCAGACGTATTCGTTAAGGATCCTCTGGAGTGGGTAGATGTAGTAGGAATATCTAAGGGTAAGGGATTTCAGGGTGTTGTGAAACGCCATGGATTCGCCGGAGTAGGCGGCGCAACTCACGGTCAGCACAACAGACTTCGTGCTCCGGGATCAATGGGTGCCTCTTCCTGGCCTTCTAGAGTATTTAAAGGTAAGAGACTGGCCGGCCGTATGGGCGGTGACAAGGTAAAAATCGTGAACCTCAAAGTTATTAAGGTTATTCCTGAGAATAATCTTCTTATTGTAAAGGGATCTGTTCCCGGAGCAAAAGGTTCTTATGTAATCGTGGAGGATTAAGCGTCTATGGAATTATCAGTTTACAAAATAGATGGATCTGAGTCAGGCAAGAAGGTGACTCTTGATTCCGGTATCTTTGGCATAGAGCCGAATGATCACGCTATTTACCTTGATGTAAAGCAGTATCTTGCAAATCAGCGTCAGGGTACACACAAAACCAAGGAGAAATGGGAAGTTGCTTACAGTACAAAAAAGATTGTAAGACAGAAAGGCTCTGGCGGCGCCCGTCACGGCAGCATTAAGTCTCCAACATTTGTTGGGGGTGGCAGAGCTTTTGGACCTCAGCCCAGAGACTATAGTTTCAAATTGAATAAGAAACTTAAACAGCTGGCAAGATTCTCCGCACTTTCATATAAAGTGAAAGAGAGTGCTCTTACCATTGTAGAGTCATTCGATCTGGAGGCTCCAAAGACTAAAGAGATGATTAAAATTGTTAAGAACCTTAAGGTAAATGACAGAAAAATTCTCTTTGTGCTTCCTGAAAACTCTGAGAATATTTATATGTCTTCACGAAACCTGCAAAATGTAAAGGTTATCACTGTAAACGAAATCAGCACTTATGACCTGGTTAATTCAACCAGTGTAGTGTTTGTTGATGGCGTTCAGGATATTCTGCAGGCACAGTACGGACGCAAATAAGCCGCATTGAAATGGGAATATTAATTAAGCCTATAGTAACAGAAAAAATGACGATTCAAGGCGAAAAGTTGAATCGTTACGCATTTGAGGTTGACCGCGAAGCAAATAAGATTGAGATCAAAGCTGCGGTTGAGGAGATGTATGGTGTAAAGGTATTGGATGTAAATACCGTTAATTACCACGGAAAAAAGAAAAGCCGCTTTACAAAGGCGGGATTATTGTCTGGTCGCGCAAACCACTTTAAAAAGGCATATGTGACCCTGGCAGGTGAAGATAAGATTGATTTCTACAGTAACATTTAATTTCTATGGCAATACGCAAATTCAAACCGGCTACACCCGGTACAAGACATAAGGCTATAAGCGCATTTGACGAGATTACCTGTTCTACTCCTGAGAAATCACTCCTTCAGCCACTGCGTAAAAGCGGTGGTCGTAACGGACAGGGCAAAATGACAATGCGCTATATTGGTGGTGGTCACAAAAGGATGTATCGTGTTATCGACTTCCTTCGTGATAAGGACAATTTTACAGCCACTGTAAAGACTATTGAATATGATCCAAACAGAAGTGCAAGGATTGCACTTGTTGTTTACGGAGACGGAGAAAAACGCTATATTTTAGCTCCTAACGGAATTAAAGTTGGTCAGGTGATTTCATCGGGTCCCGGAGTAGCTCCGGAGCTTGGTAACACTCTAATTCTCTCAGAAATTCCACTTGGTACACTTGTTCATAACATAGAACTTCGTCCCGGTCAGGGTGCCGCAATGGCAAGAAGTGCAGGAGCATACGCTCAGCTGCTGGCTCGCGAAGGTGACCACGCAATCCTTAAGCTCCCTTCAGGAGAGACAAGGATGGTTCTCACCGCTTGTCGCGCTACTGTTGGAACAGTGTCCAATCCAGATCATAATCTGGAATCGGATGGTAAAGCCGGCCGTAAGCGCTGGATGGGTCGCAGACCACGAACCCGTGGTGTTGTGATGAATCCGGTAGATCACCCTATGGGTGGTGGTGAAGGCAGGGCATCCGGAGGACACCCTCGTTCAAGAAAAGGTATTCCAGCAAAGGGCTACAAGACACGTAATCCTAAGAAGACTACCAAAAAATTCATTATTGAAAGAAGGAAAAAATAACGGAATAAACTGAATAGAGTATGAGTCGTTCATTAAAAAAAGGTCCTTACATTCAAGCCGTTCTCGAGAAGAGAGTATTGGCAATGAATGAAGCAGGCAAAAAAGAGGTTATCAAGACCTGGTCAAGAGCCAGCATGATTTCACCCGACTTTGTGGGCCACACCATTGCAGTTCATAACGGAAATAAGTTTATTCCGGTATATGTTACAGAGAATATGGTAGGACACAAGCTCGGCGAGTTCGCACCCACCAGAACCTTTAAGGGGCACTCTGGTAATCGCTAATTAATTAATGTGTAAAAAACCACAATAATGGGAGCTAGAAAAAGAGAAGCAGCCGAAAGGCATAAAGAAATAAGGAAGCAGACAGCTTTTGCCAAGCTGAATGATGTTCCTACCTCACCAAGGAAGATGCGCCTCGTGGCAGACATCATCAGAGGTGTAGAGGTAAACCGCGCCTTGGATATACTTAAGTATACCAAGAAGGAGGCATCAATTCGTTTAGAGAAACTTCTTCGTTCTGCAATTGCAAACTGGGAGGCTAAAAACGAAGCAGACCGCAAGGAACTGGAAAATGGAAACATTTGCGTTCAATCTATTATGGTTGGGCAAGGTCGTTCTCTTAAAAGAATCAGAACTGCACCTCAGGGTCGTGCAGCAAGGATTCGTAAGCGTTCAAACCATGTTACCATTGTACTTGGAAAGAAGAAAAGTAAAACCGTAAAAGAGGAGCAATAAGATGGGACAAAAAACAAATCCTATATCAAACCGACTTGGTATTATCCGTGGCTGGGACTCTAACTGGTACGGTGGAACTGACTACGCAGGTAAAATTCTGGAAGATGCTAAGATACGCGAGTATCTTAACGCTCGTCTTGCTAAAGCTTCACTATCAAGAATAGTTATTGAGAGAACTCTTAAGCTAATTACTGTTACTATTCATACTGCCCGTCCCGGTATTATTATCGGAAAAGGTGGACAGGAGGTTGACAAGCTAAAAGAGGAGCTAAAGAAGATCTCCAATAAGGAGGTTCAGATAAATATTTACGAAGTAAAGAGACCTGAACTGGATGCAAATATAGTAGCAAATAATATTGCACGCCAGGTTGAGGGTCGTGTCTCATATCGCCGTGCTATTAAGATGGCAATGGCTTCAACAATGAGGATGGGCGCAGAGGGCATCAAAGTCCTTATCAGTGGCCGTCTTGGTGGAGCTGAAATGGCAAGAAGAGAGCTATACAAAGAGGGAAGAACTCCACTTCATACTTTCCGTGCAGATATAGACTATGCTCATGCAGAGGCACATACCAAGGTAGGTGTTCTGGGAGTAAAAGTTTGGATATGTAATGGTGAAGTATACGGAAAGAGAGATCTTTCTCCTAATGTTGGAATGGCAGCTAATGCTGCATCATCTCAAGGTGGTGGTCACCAAGGTGGCAGAGGCGGTGATCGTCGCGGTGGCGGAGATCGCAGAGGTGGCAGAGGTGGTGACAGAAGCAGAGGCAGATCAAATAACTCTCGCGGACAGCGTCCACAAAGAGACTCCAATGAGGGTTAGTATTTCTGATAGTTAACAAACAATTTTAAAATTGAGTAATGATTGTTCATTACTCAATTTTTTTTGGTGCTATTAATTACACTACTTTTTTGTACTTTTGCTTAATATATAACCCCAGCACTCTATGAAAAATTTACCTCTAATCTTCGTTTTATCCCTTTTTGCAATTACAGCATATGCACAGCCTCTGAAAAGAGTTACCCCTTCTGAGGCGGGTATGGATCCGATAAGGTTGTCACAAGTCGACAGAATAATTGAAGAGTCAATTAATAATGGTGAAATACCCGGTGCAGTTCTGGCTGTAGTAAGAAATGGGAAGATGGCCTATCTAAAAGCGTATGGTAATAAATCTGTTTATCCTGTTCAGGAGAAGATGACTGTGAATACTATTTTTGATTTGGCGTCAGTGAGTAAGCCTGTAGGTACAGCTATAGCTTTTATGCAGCTTGTAGAACAAGGCCGGGTAAGATTAACTGACAATGTTTCAATGTTTATACCTGGTTTCAAGCCATGGACAGATACCATAACCGGAAGAAAAATTGAGATAAGGGTAGTGGATCTGCTTACACACACCTCCGGACTTCCTCCTTACGCTCCGGTAGCCACTATTGTTGAGCAAAGCGGAGCCCCAAATCCAACAGCATTGATGAGCTGGATTTCAAACTGTAAAAGAGACTTTAAGCCTACTTCTGATTTTCAGTACAGCTGCCTGAACTTTGTAACGCTTCAGAATATTCTTCAGAATATTACAGGAATGAAGTTGATGGATTACTCTAAGAAGAATGTTTTTGATGTGCTTGGTATGAAGAATACTACTTATAATCCATCAGGCGAGCTTCTTAAACTGGTTGCTCCAACAGAAAAACAAAAAGACGGGTCAGTTCTTTTAGGAAGGGTACATGATCCTATCGCAAATATTCTTAACGATGGAAACTCAGGAAACGCAGGAGTTTTCTCAAATGCAGAGGATCTCGCAATTCTGGCAGCAGCGCTTATGAATGGTGGAGAGTATAACGGAAAGAGAGTATTAGGTAAGCTAACATTAGAGACTATGACAAGAGTGCCGGCTCAGGTAATTAGTGAAGGGCGATCCCTGGGCTGGGATAATTACTCCTCATATGCATCAAATAACGGAAATCTGTTCCATCCTGAAAGAACATTCGGCCATACAGGATATACAGGCACTTCATTCATTGTAGACCCTGTTTCAAAAACAGCTGTAATACTTCTTGCACACAGAGTACACCCGGTTGATAAAGGGAGTGTTGTAAGACTCAGGGCGCTTGTTGCAAATGCAGTGGCCGGTTCAGTTATTAAATAATATTACTGATGAGCGTAATAATAAGGGAGGTAAAAAGCCGGGTGGAATTAAAGGCATTTATCTCCTTTCCTGAAAAGCTTTATAAGAATTGTCCATACTGGGTAAATGCATTGTGGAGCGATGAGTACAAGACTCTTTTAAAGTCAGAAAATCCCGCTTTTGAATATTGTGAAGCATGGTATTTTATTGCAGAGAGAGATGGAAAAGTTATAGGAAGAGTTGCTGCAATAATTAATCATAATGCAAATCGTGACTGGCAAACAAAAAATATGAGATTTGGCTGGCTTGATTTCATTGATGATATTGATGTTTCAGGGGCCTTGCTTGGGAAGGTTGAGGAGTTAGCATATGAGAAGGGAATGACAGCTGTTAATGGTCCCTTTGGTTTTACCGATATGGACAGAGAGGGAATGCTTACCGAGGGTTTTGAAAATATGGGGGCATTTACAACTCTCTACAACTACTCTTATTATCCGGACCATTTGGAGAAGCTCGGCTTTATTAAGGATGCCGAGTGGGTTCAGCGCGAATTTGATGTTCCTGAGGATGTCCCTGAAAAACTGAAACAGTATTCAAGGATAGTCAAACAGAAATACAGAGTCTCAATTCTTGAAGTGAAATCGAAGAAGGAGTTAAGGTCCTATGCACTTGACCTTTTCAATGCACTTAATAAAGCATTTGTCCCTTTATACGGATTTACCCCAATTTCCCAGAAACAAATTGAGTGGTATGTAGATCAGTTTCTCCCTCTGATAAATATGGACCTTGTCTGCCTTGTCGTTAATGAAGAGGATAAAGTAGTCGCATTTGCTGTCACAATGCCTAGCCTCTCAAGGGCTATGAGAGAGTCAAAGGGGAGGATGTTCCCATTTGGATTTTTTAAACTGCTTAAAGCTCTTAAAAGCTTTGAACTAGTAGATCTTTATATGATTGGAATAATTCCTGAGTATCAAAACAAAGGTATTAATGCTGTTATATTTGATTATTTAAACTCAAACTTTATCAGACTGGGTGTAAAGAGGGTTATTGCAAATCCTCAACTGGAGACAAACAAAGCTGTTCAGAGCATTTTTGATTACTATCCCGGAAAAGTGTACTCAAAAAGGCGTTGCTATATTAAATCATTGAGAGAGTCTGTTAAAGAAGAAAATCTGCAATTGCAACAGCCGCCGCCGCTTCAACTATAACGGGAACCCTAAGTGCAAAACAGGTATCATGCCTTCCGGTTACGATAAGCTCCTCAACTTTGCCGGAATCAAAATTAAATGTGTTCTGTGGAATACTAATACTTGATGTAGGCTTGACTGCAACTCTGAAAACGATATCATTCCCGTTTGTAATACCTCCGTTAATTCCACCAGCACCATTTTTAAATGTTTTTCCGGAGGGATCAATGATTGGATCATTATGTTCTGATCCTAGCATTCTGGATGCTGCAAATCCATCGCCAAATTCAATCCCCCTGATTCCCGGGATTGCAAAAATCAGATGTGAAATAACGGATTCAACGGAGTCAAAAAATGGGTTACCTATTCCCGCAGGAAGGTCAGATATTATACACTCAATAACACCTCCAAGTGAGTCCCCTTTATTAGCTGCCCTCTCTAAAGCATCATTCCACGGATTCTCCCCTCCAATTTCAAGAATAGATGATAGTACAGATACCGGTTCAATTATTCTTTTGGCAATTACACCTGCTGCTACGATCCCTATTGTAACTCTCCCTGAGTGATGTCCTCCTCCTCTTAAGTCTGCGTGCTCTCCAAACCTCTCCCGTGAACTGAAGTCTGCGTGACCCGGCCTGGGGTGGTTTCTGAACTTTTCATAATCAGATGGTCTAGTGTTTTCATTAGAGAAAAGCAGACAAAGTGGAGAGCCAGTTGTGAAGCCGTTATGCAAACCACTAATAATATTAATTTGATCTGCCTCTATTCTGGATGTTGTTCCTGATGCACCAGGTCTTCTTCTTGACAAGTCTGCAATAAAATCATTTGCTGACAGTGGTATCCCGGAAGGAATGCCATCAACTACAATACCAAGTCCGGCTCCGTGTGATTCTCCGAATATTGATACTCTGAATCTGTTGCCAAATCTGTTCATTTTACAAAATTGCTTATAAAGCCCGGGTAGGATTTTGAAATACACTCCATGTTATCAAGATAAAGAGGTTCATCTATGTTAAGTGAGGCAATACAAAGAGCCATTGCTATTCTGTGATCACCATGTGTATTGCAGTACCCTCCATGGAGTTTACCCCCTTTAATTATCATATAATCTCCCTGGATATCTATGTCTGCACCAAGTTTAACAAACTCAGAAAAGAGTGTCTCTGCCCTGTTGCTCTCTTTGTTGTATAATCTGCTTACCCCCTTTATCCGGCTCTCACCATCACAATTAAGGGCGAGTACAACAAGAGGCGGAAAGAGATCCGGAGAGTCTGTTGCATCGTATTCAAATGATTTCAACGGCAACTTACTCTCTTTAATCTCAATTTTTCCTGAACAACAATCCTCATCATCCGGATTGTCCCGGAAAACGCAAGGGACATCACCACACATTATCAAGTATTTTGGCCCCTCATGAACTTCCAGTTCCACTCCTGTGGCCTTAAGTACATCAAGGATTTTCTCATCGGCTTGAAGAGAATTTATCTCAAGATTCTTTATAGTTACAGGTTTTGAAATAACTGACCCAACCATTAAAAGAGCGGCAGAACTCCAGTCTCCCTGTATCTGATAGAATATTTTCTTCCTGTATCTCTGTCTTCCCGGGATTACAAACTGTGTGTAGTTATTGTTTGTTACCTTTAAATTAAAATCACGCAGGGTTTTTAAAGTAAGGTCAATATATGGTTTGCTGGTTGGACTCTCAAGTTCTATTTTGCTTGAATCAACACAGAGCGGTAAAGCCATTAACAGACCGGAAACTAATTGAGATCCTCCCTTGCCGGAGATCTGAATGGTGCCCCCTTTTAACGAGCCGTTAATTCTTCCCGGTAAGTACCCGTTTGCTGTTTCAAAAGAGATTCCAACTTTTTCAAGAATCTCGTCCACACCTGTGTACTCTCTTTTTAACAGGGTCCCCTTTCCGGTAATTGTAATTTTCCTGTTCACTGAGAGGTGTCCTGATATTGGAATCATAAGCTTTGAGAGAAGACCGGATTCGCCTGCATTAAATGTAAGTGGCGATTTTGACTTTGTAAAATTGAGACTTATGGCATTGGAACCTGGACTTTTTATCGTGAGGTGCCCTCTCTTACTTTTATATTTGACCTGAACACCAAACTTCTTCGCCAGTTCTAATGCAGCGTCAGTGTCGTTACATGGGGTGTAACCATAAAGATTAGAGATCCCCTTAGCCATACTTGCCGCAATGATTGCTCTCTGAGCGTGACTTTTAGAAGATGGAGCCTTGATTGAACTTTGAATTGTTCTGTATTTTATTTTGTGAGAGTAGCTCTTTGGATTAACTGCCGCTTTGGCTTCGTCCGCCAGAGGCTGTCCGGGGGCAGTTGCAAGCTCTCCCTTTGGTGCTGCAAATGTAAATGGCGCGCCCAAATTTAGCGAAAGAAGCCGAGTGAATTTTCCGGCATTTCCCATACTGAAAGCGAGTAAACGCTGCTTCTCAAAATGTCTGTAAAGCCTCAGAGTTCTTACTCCCTCCTCTGTAATAATAGCTGTTGTTGCAATTTTTGCAATATCGGCACCATACTCAAAGCATCTTCCGGTAATCTCTAAAAGCCTTTCAAAAGGATCAGTATTTGAAAAGTTATGGTAAGAGAGTATTACCCCAAACCCATTTTCCCGGGCCAGAGTTACGATAGCTTCCCGATACTCTGCAGGGGCATCATACTCAATATCTACATATTTTACAATTTTGCTCTTTTTGACCGGACCATTTCCTTTAATAGCAGCTGTTAATTTATCAAAGCATACCTCTTTAGGTTGTTTCTCCAGCCTGCAAGTTGCAATTAAGCTTGACTCTTTTGAGAATAACTTGCTTATCTCACTAACAGTTAATTCCATCAAATCAAGGCGAATTTCGGACATCTCGGCACGGGAAATTGCTTTGAGAAGAGCCTTGTAATTCAACTTTTGTAAACTAAGACAAATCATTTAACAATCCTTTTAATCGATCAATTGTAATAGGGTAAATAACAGCCTTTCCAATTCCTTCTAAAAGAATCAACTGGATAGCCTCACCATCTTTTTTCTTATCTTTTGTCATCACTTCAGCCAATTCTCTTGGGTGTACAGGGGGAATATAAGGAAGAGCTAAAGAGTCCAGGTCCCGGATTATTTTATCCTCTGCGGATTTTGACAGGAGTCTAAGTTTTGAAGATAGTTTTGCACATAATGCTATTCCTATACTTACCGCCTCTCCGTGTGATATCCCACATTGTTTTTCCAGCGCATGGCCAAAAGTGTGACCAAGATTGAGCAACTTTCTCTCTCCCTTTTCAAAAGGGTCCCTGGCTACAATCTCGCTTTTAATCTCTGTTACCCTTTTAATAAAAGGGAATAGTTCTGAAAATGCTGAAATCTTTTTTAGATAGGGGCTTCCTCCGCTTATTACATCCACAGCATCAAGATAACTGGCTTTATCAGCGATAAGCAAAGTTTTAACCATTTCTGCCAGCCCCTCATTAATCTGTTTTTTTGGCAGAGTGTCAAGAAACTCACTGCAGAATATTGTAAAATCAGAGGGATTAAATTGACCAAGTATATTCTTATAGCCTCTGACATTGATGGCACTCTTCCCGCCAATAGATGAGTCAACCTGGGCAAGCAGGGTAGTTGGGATTAATCCATAATCCACCCCTCTGAAATATGTGGATGCGAGGAAGCCGCCGACATCACCCACAATTCCGCCACCTGCAACAAGAAGAAGGGTGCCTCTGTCAGCACCGGTATCCATTAGTTTGATAGTGAGTTCCTCAATGGTTTCAAAGCATTTTTTATCCTCGCTCGACTCCATTGTTATTATGGGGTATGGGAAAAGATTTTCAAAAATTCCCTTAAGTCTCTCGTCGGACAATATAACAATCCGTCTCTCCGCAGGGATAAACCCCGGGATTTCACCAATTTTCTTGCAGTAATAACGGAGTGTCTCCTTCATTTCCATTTATACAAATCTACATAATTTTTCCCTTAAAAGTTGTGAATTCTAAATATGGAAAATTCTTCAACAGTATTGCCAAATTCAACATTGCTCACCAGTTGAGGTTTCCACTAATTTATAGCTTTGAAAGCAAAAATGCTAAGAAGGACTTTTTGTGCAACATGTCTTGGAGTGGATGCAATTACAGTTGTCGTTGAGGTTGATGTAACTGTAGGGATATCATTTCATCTTGTAGGTCTTCCGGACAGCGCTGTGAGGGAGAGCCAGCAGAGAATCGGGACAGCCCTCACCTCTGTGGGTGCCAGAATTCCGGGTAAAAAAATTATAGTGAATATGGCTCCTGCTGATTTAAAAAAGGAGGGATCTTCGTTTGATCTTGCAATAGCCGTAGGTATCCTTGCAGCTACCGGGCAGTACTCTTTCTGCAATCTCAATGAATTTATGATATTGGGGGAGTTGGCCCTTGACGGGTCGCTGAGACCTGTATCAGGAGCCCTTCCAATTGCGGAGCATGCAAAAAAGGAGGGTTTTAAGGGGTGTATCTTCCCGGGCTCTTCAGCCGGTGAAGCAGCAGAGATTGATGGGATAGATGTTTTTGGAGCTGATAATCTTAATGAAGTCATTTCAATTCTTTATGGTGAGGGTATTATCTTGCCTGTAAAACATGGAGATAGGGTAGTACGCCACTCTCTCTCTGCAGATATTCCGGATTTCTCAGAGATAAAGGGGCAGGCGGGGGCAAAAAGGGCATTGGAGATAGCTGCTGCAGGGTCTCATAATATTTTGCTAAGCGGACCTCCGGGTGCGGGCAAAACCTTTATGGCTAAGGCTCTTGCAGGGATCTTGCCAAAAATGACCAGAGAGGAGTCTGTAGAGACAAGCAAAATTTATAGTGTAGCCGGGAAGGGTGCATTAAAGGATGGTCTTATAACAGAGAGGCCATTCAGGTCTCCGCACCACTCGGCCTCAATATATGCAATAATTGGAGGGGGATTTAACTCACGGCCCGGAGAGATCTCTCTGGCTCATAATGGTGTCCTCTATCTGGATGAGATAGCTGAGTACCCCAGGGGCGTGCTTGAGGTACTCAGGCAGCCGATGGAGGAGAGGTGTGTCTCTATTTCAAGACTTAAGTATAAGATAACCTATCCGGCAAATTTCATGCTTGTTGCCTCTATGAATCCCTGCCCGTGCGGCTATTACGGACAGCCGGGAGACAAATGCAGCTGTACCCGGTTTCAGATTGAGAGATATTCGGCAAAACTGTCTGGCCCTCTTCTGGACAGGATTGATCTGTTGTGTGATGTAAATCCTGTCCCGGCAGAGCACCTGATCTCGGAGAGACTCTCTGAGGGTAGTCAGGCCATAAGAGAGAGAGTTGAGAGGGCAAGAGCAGTACAAAGCAAGAGATTTATGGGGAGAATATCTACCAACTCTCAGATGTCCGCCGGTGACCTCAGGCACTACTGCATGGTTGGCAGAAAAGAGGCCGATTTTCTATCGGGGGCAATTAGTAAGCTTGGACTTTCAGCAAGAGCCTACAGCAGAATTTTAAAAGTGGCAAGGACCATTGCAGATATGGAGAGCGCTCAAAATATCTCGGTTTGCCATATTGCGGAGGCGATTCAGTATAGGAGAGTTTCCAATTTTTAATATCTTTGAGCACACTTTCTGAGGAGATTAATAATCAGGAGAGAGATATAAGTACGCAATGAACAAGACTATATTAATAAGTGGACTTGACAATATTGAAGAGGCTGCCGGGGAGTTTTTAATGAAAAAGCCGGCTAATATGGTTGTTGCACTTTATGGAGAGATGGGTGCAGGTAAGACCACTTTTACAAAAGCTTTATGTAAAGTGTTGGGGGTAGTGGATGGTGTGAACAGCCCAACTTTTAACCTGATTAATGAATACAGGACAGACAAGGGAGAGGTCGTTTACCATTTTGATTTTTACCGTATTAATAAACTTGAGGAGGCCTTTGATATAGGCTTTGAAGAGTTTATTGAGTCCGGAAATCTCTGTATTATAGAGTGGCCGGAAAAAATAGAACAGATACTCCCTTCCGACACATTGCGGGTGAAAATATCTGTTCTTAAGGATGGCTCCAGAGAGCTTGCTTTCTAGTTAGTTCTCAGGATATAACAGGTAAGGGCGTCTCTGCTCCTTAAATTTTGCAACATCTCCTGCCCACATAGCCTTGATCTCTGCTGCTGACTTACCCTCTTTAATCATTTTGCGCACATATCCCTGGCCAATAAGAAGCTCAAAGAAAGAGCGGAAGAAATGGTCGTCAAGGTTTAGGTTGTTATAAGCATCAATTACATATTCCAGATTAATTCCTGCCTTGTTAATCTCTTCAATTGAAGGCGTTGTTCTAAGGTCCACACCGTAACACTCTCTGTTAAGCTGAGGTGGAAATTTTGCTCCCGGGATGCTTTTAGGGGTAAATGAGAATTTGTATCCCTTCATATTAGGATGTCCGTACATCTGGAACGCTTCAGTTGTACCCCTTCCCAAACTCACCGGAGTAGCTTCAAAATAACAGGTTGAAGGATAGAGATAAATTGATCTCATATCAGGAAGGTTAGGGGATGGTTTAACAGGGAGCTGATACATACTTGCATGTGTATAGTTTTTGCACTTGATAACTGTAACATCGCACTGAATCCCATCTTTTAGCCATTTTTCACCATTAATCATGCCCGCCAGCTCACCAAGGGTCATGCCGTGAACTGTAGGGATAGGAAGCCAGCCGACTCCTGATTTATACTTCATATCAAGGATAGGGCCGTCAACATAAAATCCTATTGGATTTGGTCTGTCAAGGACAATCATCTTTACTCCGCTCTCTGCACATGCCTCCATCATTCTGGCCATTGTTGTGAGGTAGGTATAAAATCTTACACCAACATCCTGAAGATCAAAAACCATTACATCAATTGTCTTCATTAGATCTGCAGATGGTTTGCCGGTGTTTCCCTCGTAAAGTGATTTGATTGGGATTCCGGTCTTTTCATCAATTGAACTTGCTACATGCTCACCTGCATCCGCATCACCTCTGAAACCATGTTCCGGAGATAGTATAGCAACGATGTTTACCTTGAGGGAGACGAGGGAGTCCACAAGGTGTGATTTTCCAATTATTCCTGTTTGGTTTGTCAGAACTGCCACTTTTTTGCCCTTTAAAAGAGGGAGGTATTCGCTTATAGATTCCGCCCCTGTTTTAATGTTTCCGGCAATAAGCAGAGTTGCAAGAAACAGAGTTAATCCGGTTAAAAATACTTTTTTCATATTTGGGGTTATTGTTTTAAATTTCTCAAATATACTATATAATCTCAATATACTCCTCAGATGTACGCCTCTTGAGAGAGCCTATCCTATAAAGAGGGAAGCCCTCTCTGCTTGCTGTTTTTTCAAGTTTTTCCACCCCCTCGGGAAGTACGGCAATCAATAATCCTCCGCTGGTCTGAGGATCACAAAGAAGCATTTTTTGGTTTTCAGTTACAGAGCCGGACTTATGTCCGTAGCTTGCATAGTTTCTGAATGTCCCTCCCGGGATACACTCCTTTTCAATGTAATAAGAGGCTCCGTCAATTCTGGGGATACTGTTGAATTCAATCTCGGCTGTTAAGCCGCTCCCCTCAGCCATTTCAATGGCGTGTCCCATCAATCCAAATCCTGTAACATCTGTGAGAGCGGTTACCTCATCAAGTTCAGATATTGCCATCCCGGGAGAATTCAGAGTTGTCATAAGTTTAAGTGCACAGGCCTTATCGTCGTCTTTTGCAAGTCCAAACTTTTCAGCTGTAGTAACGAGGCCGATTCCTATCGGCTTGGTAAGGAATAGTATTGATCCCTCCTTTGCTCCGCTGTTCTTTTTTACTCTGTTTGTATCAACAATTCCGGTTACGGCAAGGCCGAATATCGGATCGGATATATTTATACTATGCCCGCCTGCAAGAGGAATACCTGCATTGTCGCAGACCTCTCTTGCTCCTGCTACAACATCAGCAGCAAGTGATCCGGGAAGTTTTTCAAGAGGCCATCCCAGTATTGCAATAGCCATTATAGGCTTGCCACCCATTGCGTATATGTCTGATATTGCATTAGTCGCTGAAATCCGTCCAAAATCTCTGGCATTATCCACAATAGGAGTAAAGAAATCTGTTGTGCTGATTATAGCCTTCCCGTCACCAATATCGTATACTGCAGCATCATCTTTGCTGTCGTTTCCCACGATCAGATTTGGAAAATTGAGTCCGGAAACACTTCCTTTCAGAATCTCTTCGAGATCTTTAGGGGCTATTTTGCATCCGCAGCCTGCCCCGGGACTGAATTGTGTAAGGCGTGTATTTTCCTTGCTCATAGCTTAATGAGTTTAGTGCTGTTGTACTGGATATCAATAATGTCCAGCATTGTTCCAACGCTGCCGGTTTCAACTTTGTCAAGCAAATTGTAGAAGATAAGACAAGTTTTACATATCACAATTTTGCTCCCCATACTCTCCAGTTTTACTAATTCATCTGTAAAACCTGAATTTTTGCAGGCAGCCTTAACACCCTCTCCGTACATACAGATATATGCAGGAATTCGCTGCTCAGAAATTATAAGTGTCAGATAGTTTTTAAGTAAAGTGTGGGATAGTTCTTCAGGAGCATTACCCATCCCAAATCTGTCAATTATTAAGGCAACTTTAACATTGCCTGATCTGTCATTCATATTGTAACAATTACTAATTAAAAACAATTTTTTTCGCTAGGTTTTTTAACTCCTCTAAGATATTCTCCCCATCCAGTGAATCCATTTTTACAGATGGCAGAGATTCCCTGTCACCAAACCGTGTGTCCAACTGGCTGCCATAGGCCGAATCATAATAGTCCAGGCATATTCTGGCTGATTGTTCTATGTCACCGGAATTGCATGCATCAAGTGCCTTTTTACATTTGTCAAAGCCGAGGCGCTTCTCTATCTTTTTAATAGAAGCAGCAAGCCCCTCTGCTTCAAAGCATGCGTAATCCCTCATTAATCTTGCCAGGCGGATCTCGTAAGGTACATCTACCCTAATAAGAGGCGATGACCTCATCTGGTCCCAGAAGGGCTGAGGAATAAATACCTTGCCAACATTTCTGCTCTCGTCTTCGACCCATACATGATGGCTAGTATCAAGCTTTGCAATCTCTGAGTGAAGTAAATTTTCAAACTGTTCTGTAGATGGCTGATTTGGTTGTCCAAGAGATCCAAAAGCTGAACCTTTGTGGTTAGCCAGCCCTTCGAGATCAAGGATCTGCTCACCTGAACCCTGCAGTAATTGCAGTAGTTCTGTTTTTCCGGATCCGGTGTAGCCTCCCAGAAGAAGAATTTTTAACGGAGCAGAAAAACTGCTATGCACCAATTTTCTGTATCCTTTGTAACCCTCCTCCAGAAGAGAGACCTTTAGCCCGACAGTCTCAAGTAACCACGCCATTGAGGAGGATCTCATTCCACCTCTCCAGCAGTGAACCAGAATCTCAGGTGAGTTAAGTTTAAGTGCAAATTTTGTGAATCCCTTAAGTTTAGGACCAACAAATTCAAGCCCTTTCTGAACAGATATAATTTTGCCCTGCTGTTTGTAAAGTGTCCCTACTTTCGCCCTCTCTTCATCGTTAAACAGGGGTAAAGAGAGAGCCCCCGGAATATGTCCCTGAACATACTCTCCGGGGGATCTTACATCCAGCACGGGAAGGCTCTTCGCCTTAATGATAAACTCTTCAGCTGTTAGTACCTTTGCCATACTCAATGCAAAAGTACTCTTTTTTTCTAGAATTTGAATCTAAGTCCAAGTGATGGCAGGAAGGCAGTTGTCTTGTAGTCTCCTCCAAAAAGGGTTGCATTATTCTGGATATACTTTCCGTTTGTTTTAACACCTTGGTTATACTGGAAAGCAAAATCGACATCCATAAACTTAGCCGCTTTATAAGTAAAACCTGTAGTGACGCTTATCTTATCAGACCCCGGAGAATCAGGAGTATAAAGAGTCAGGTCAGAAGGGGTATTATCATAAACAAATCCGGCTCTTGCAATAAAATTCTTAGTACAGTAAAATTCTGCTCCCAAACGGTAAATCATAGTGTTTGAGAAATTCTTCGGAGAGTTCATTTTTACATTAGGGAAAACGATTGATAAGGTATCATAAGCCTTCCACCCCACATATTGCAGTTCTGCCGACAGTAACATCTTGTCAGTAGCTTTCCATGCAATACCCAGATTTGTATTAGAAGGTATTGGCAACTCTGCGTCAAATTCTGCACCATTCAGCGCAATTGCACCTTTGATTGCTGCAGGGAAGTTAGGACTCTGTGAAAGCATCCCAAAAAGAGTTTGTAACTCAGGAGATCCATAGCTTATTGCGGCACTTCCTCCCTCAAGTTTCATCATAACCTTTGAGCGGTATGAAAGTCCTATACTAAGCCTCTCTGTAGGACTGTACAGGATGCCGATATTAAATCCCAGCCCTATTCCTGATTTTCCGCTCAGGTTCATATCAAGCGGAGAGACATTCAGATTATTATTAATTATTGGGTGATACTGTGCAGGAAGAAGTGGAAGGAAAGCTGCAACTGATCCCACAGGCATTATCCCTTTACTCATCTCCATACTTCCAAAATCAGCCATAAGTCCTGCACCAATACTAAGGTGGTCATTGAACTTATATGAAATAGTTGGCTGTACAGAAAAAACCTTCAGCGATATGTTCTGGATATATGTTGAGCCTGTCCAGTTATCCGGCCACACAAGAGAGTTACCGGCGGGATTTGTAATACTTACCCCTGCATAAAGGTTGTCAATAATCTTAAATCCGGCATAACCAAAAAGGGGAGTTCCAATAGGATTATCTGTCTCAGCACTGTAGTTGCCTGATGTAAACTTTACTTTAGAGAATATGGCAGTAGCTCCTAAAGACAAATCTACCTTACCCTCCATATATGATAACCCTGCAGGGTTAAACAGCATACTCTCTCCACCCAGCTTTAAAGCTGTTCCCAGATGCCCCATTCCAAGCTGGCGTGCACTCTGAGTGTTTAGCTGGTAGCCTTCAGCCATCAGCGACAGGCCAATCAGATTGGCCATAATAAACATTGAAATTTTCTTCAGTTTCATTTTATTAATATTTTGAACGGTTGCAAAACTAGAATAAAAATTACTTTGCTATACTCGCTTTTGAGCAAAAGCCTGTAAAGAATTGATTATGAGAAATAAGAAAAGTATACTATTTTTGACATTAGGTGTATAAAAAAGGCTAACCAAATATTTTTTGGTCAGCCTCAGTAAATTTTAGTCGTATATGATCTAATTATTATTCATTTCAGGGATCTCAACTTCATTTTTATAATCACCAATCAGATACCTTGAGAAGTAGTCACCCATTCTCCAGAAGAAGTACTCTGTCATATCACCAAATCCGTGGCGCTGGCCGGGAAGCATCATCATATCAAATCTTTTGTTTGCGCGGATGAGTGCGTTAACCATTCTGAGAGTGTTACCGGGGTGTACATTATTGTCAATATCTCCGGTAAAGAGAAGCAGTCTGCCCTTTAGATTTTTTGCAATCTCGGAGTTTTTATCAATACTGTATTTAAATGTGGTATCGCCCTTTTCAGTAATGCTTTCAAGTACTCCATGGTGCTGCTCGCTCCACCAGCGATTGTAAATATTGTTTTCGTGATTACCTGCAGATGAGACAGCAACTTTAAAGAAATCCGGGTAAACCAGCATAGCTGCCGTTGACATGAATCCTCCGCCAGAGTGTCCGTGAATACCTACCTTTGATCCGTCAATAAACGGATGTTTTGCAGCTAATCTCTCTACAACTACCTTTTTGTCCTCAAGTCCATAATCTCTGAGATTTCCGTAACCAAAGTTATGATACCACTTAGAACGGGAAGGGTGACCACCTCTGTTACCAACAGTAATTACCACAAAACCAAACTGGGCAAGCCTGTCAACTCTGTCCATTGATTTTGTCCAGGAAGCATTTACAGCCTCTGTCTGAGGGCCAGGATAAACATACTCGATAATTGGATATTTTTTAGTTGAATCAAAATCAAATGGTTTATACATTACTCCGTAAAGATCTGTAACACCATCACCGGCTTTAACTTTAAAGAGTTCAGGAAACTTGTACCCTGCAGCAAACAGAGGTGAGAGGTCCGTCTCTTCCAAATCCAGAATTTTTTTGCCTGTATTGTCATAAAGAGCACTCTTTGGAGCGGTGTTAACCCTTGAGTAGTTGCTGATAAAGTACTTGCCATTATCAGATGTATTTGACTCAAAATTGTAATCCCCGGAATTAAGAATCTTCAATCCTGAGCCATCAAAATTAACCCTGTACTGATGTGTATAATATGGATTTTCTCCCTTTTCTCTTGCATTTGCAGTAAAGTATATTACTCTTTGAACAGGGTCAACTGCAGTCACCTCCTCAACATGAAAATCTCCGGATGTAACAGGATTCTTCAATTTCCCATTTTCATCAAAGAGATAAAGATGAGCCCATCCTGACCTTTCGCTCCACCAGATAAACTCTTTGCCATTATTCACCAGGTTAAGCTGACGAGTCTCAACATATGTATTTAATCTCTCTTCAACCAAAGTTGTCAGAGTATCAGATGTAACAAATGCAGCACACAGATCTACCCTTTTTAAATCACGGCTTGTTCGGGTAACATAAAATTTATCAGTAGTACCCATCCATACACTGTGCATAATGGAGTCTCCATAATTCTTCTGCAGTACAGGCTGATTAAGGATTCTAATCTCTTGATCTTTAAAAGCGGCGCTCTTAATCTCTCTATATGATTTATTCTCCATGTCAAATAGATAGAGATGACGAACCGGAGCTTCACTCTCTCCCGGCATATGATATTTGTATGTTTCCAGCTTTGGTCTTGGGTTGGCAAGGACATCAATAACCCACAGATCTTTAACTTTTGAAGTATTGCTTCTTACGAAAGCAAAGCTTTTTGAATCAGGAGACCATAAAATATAGGCTCCGCTTCTCTTCTTTTTATCTTTGTCTGTAGCGTAGGGATCACTGTTGCCACCTCCAAATCCAAAATCTTTAGTGCCCTCAGTTGTTAACTGGTGCTCAACAATAGTTGAGTCCTCCTCATCTTTCCGGGCCTTCTCAAAATTTTCCATATCCATCCAGTAAAGGTTGAAATCTCTTGAGAAAACAACGTACTTTTTATCCGGAGAGATACTACCCCATCTGGGATACGGTTTTGGAGTTTTATAATCTTTTATTTCAGTAAGTTTGCCTGATGCAATATCGTAATCAAACCCGTGGACTTTTTTAACCTTCTTTGATTTTCCTGTCTTCTCGTCCTTTTCATCAACATCTGCAGTACTCTTAATCTCAAATCTGAATTTAACATCATCAATTAGACGGATGTTTTGAATTGGGATATTTTGAGCGTCAAAAGGATCTTTTACAATTTCTGTAAGTTGAGCGGCAAGTTTAACATTGTCAAATACCTGTTTCTTAGATCCTGTTACGGGATCTGCAATGTAATAGAAAGTGCCTTCTGTAGTTTGCCAGTTATACCAGAACTTATCAGAGTTCTTAAACCACCTAGGATTTACAGCGGTTGAAAATACCATCTTTCCAACCTTTTTTGGAGAGAATCTGGCTGCCAGTTCATAATTTGCTTTTGTCACAGGGGTATTCTGGGCAAACACAAACGAAACTGAAAAAATAACAGCCAGCAGGATGAGTGTTTTTTTCATAAGTTTATAGTTAGATTATTTATAATTTGACTTTTAAAAATGTACTTAGTTTAAATCTCAGGACTCAGATTTGTGCTTTTCTTCCATTCTCCAACCTCCATGTCAGAAATGGTCCCGTTTTCAATTCGAAATCTCAATGCAGTTCTAACATTATGAAACCCCTGTATTCCGGCAGCTCCCGGGTTGATTGTGAGCATATTGTACTTTTTATCATTTATGACTTTTAATATGTGAGAATGTCCGCAGATAAAAATATCCGGCCTGTGTGCTTCAATTAGTTGAAGAGCTTTGTAATCATATCTCCCGGGATAACCACCAATATGTATCATAAGAACTTTCATCCCCTCAACACTCATTAACTGAATAAATGGATGAACTACTCTCACGGATGTGCCATCACAATTTCCGTAAACACCTTTAAGTGGTTTAAATGACGATATTCTGTCTGATACATCCAGATTGCCAAAGTCTCCGGCATGCCAGATTTCGTCAACATCTTTGAAGAACTCCTGAAGTTTTTCGTCAAAAAATGAATGGGTGTCTGAAAGGAGACCGATATATGCCATCAGAGTTTAATTATGATATTCTTTCTGTAAAGCCAGATAGCCATCAGGAGAAATAGTGCCACATACATAAGGGCATACATAAGAGACCCAAATTCGTTATGGCCCAGAAGTTCAACGCAGCAGTTTCTGTATATCCATGATGAGGCTGATATTGTGCTCTCTTTTATGGTTAAGTCATCGGTTACAATCACCTCTGTCCATTTTATTACCCTGCCAAGTGTCTTTGCAAGAACGCCGGCCATAACAAATGCAAACAGAGGATTAAGGCCCATTGCTCTGAAAGGGAAGAAGATTTTGTCCTTTCCCTTTATGTCAATAAAGTATATAAACAAAGCAAGCATCACGATTGACCATCCGCCTGCGTAAAATACATATGAGGGTGTCCACAAAGGCTTGTTTATTGGAATAAATATACTCATTACTACGCCTGCACCAAGTGAGAGGAGTCCCAATGTATAAAGTTTTGCGACTGCATCACTTTTATTTGAACTTTTTCTGATTATACCCCCTATTGTATAACCTAACAAAACTGTAGCAGCTCCCGAAAGGACCCCAAGCAGACCTTCCGGATCAAAGGCTTTGCCGAATCCATGGTATACATGACTCTCACCCAGTACAGCAACATCAATTGCGCCGGATATGTTTCCCTCAAGAGAGAAGGGCTCTACTCCTCCGTAAATAACAAGAATTGAAGTGTGAAGTATCATCAGAACTCCCATTCCTAAAGCAATTTTTCCCGGCTTTTTGAGCCAGAGAGCAAGAGCACCTCCTACCAGGTAGCAAAGAGCAATTCTTTGCAATACCCCCATTATTCTGATGTTTCCCAAATAGTTCATATAATTCTCAGCAAATGAGAGAGCTGTATCCGGAGATGTGGGGTAAAATGGATATGCATTTAACAGGAGGCCGGTTAAAAAGATCAGAGCAGACCGTTTTATTAGTTTAATAAATGATTTTGCATCAAGTCCGTCTCCATATTTTGCAAAAGAGAACGAAAGGGCCGCACCAACAATAAAAAGGAAGAAGGGAAAAACCAGATCAGTTGGGGTACAACCATGCCAGGAAGCGTGACGCAGAGGTGCAAAAATTTTTGACCAGCTGCCGGGATTATTGACAAGAATCATTCCTGCCACAGTCATCCCTCTAAGCACATCAAGTGCTGCATATCTTTGTGAAGGGGTATTCATAAGGCAAAAATAACCTTTTTTCCTATATTTGCCCCCGGAATGGAACTCTTTTTCACCAATACAATTACAGGCTCAACTGCTATGCTTGACGAGCAGGAGAGCACACATTGTCTTAAAGTCCTAAGACATAAGAGAGGGGACAAAATCACATTTACTGACGGTGCAGGAAAGCTTTATTCTGCAGAGATATCAAATGTCCAGGGCAAAATATGTCATCTTAATATACTCTCCTCGCTGGATAGCGGAGAGGTGAGACCATACTATCTTCATATTGCTGTTGCACCCACAAAAAGCCTTGACAGATATGAGTGGTTCCTTGAGAAGGCTGTTGAATTTGGTGTAGACAGGATAACTCCAGTAGTTGGAGATCATTCTGAAAGAAGAATATTCAAGAAAGAGAGGGGGGAGAGGGTGATTTTATCTGCTCTTAAACAATCGCTTAAGACTACATTGCCCATGCTTGATGAAACTATTGATTTGAGTGATTTCATCAAATCTGAAGCAGTGGAAAGGTTCACCGGAGCAAAACTTATTGGTCATTGCAATACCGGAGAGAGAACAGAACTTACAACAATAATCGATTCACTCACCCCGACAGATGGGAAGAGGAGAGCCCTGATTTTAATCGGCCCGGAAGGAGACTTCTCTCTTAGTGAGGTTAATCTTGCTATAAGTAAGGGGTTTAGGGATTTTACAATGGGTGAATCCCGGTTCAGGGTAGAGACAGCAGCTGTGGCTGCCATTTCAGCAATGTACTTTCTAAGCAGGAGAGGCTGACAACAACCAGACTACATAACCAACATAAAGAGTAAAGAGCAGAGCCCCCTCTTTTTTGTCTATTCTTATGCCTTTTCCGCGGAATGCAAGAACGAGCACTAGTATTGTTGCCATTGCAGAGATAACAAGGTCTGCCATATTATTCCTGGCAAAAGGGAGCGGTGTGATAGATGCAGAAACTCCAAGTATCAGAAATATGTTGAATATGTTACTTCCAACGACATTTCCAATAGCTATTTCACTATTACCCCGATAGGCTGCCATAACGCTTGTGGCCAGCTCCGGTAGAGATGTTCCGGCGGCAACAATAGTAAGGCCGATAACAGTTTCGCTCATCCCCCATCCACGGGCCAGCTCTGTGGCATTATCAACTATCAGGTCCCCTCCGAATATCAAAGCAGCAAGCCCTCCGGCCACAAAAAAAAGAGATAGCATAACAGGGTATACCTTCTCCTCTTTAGGTGTGTCTTCCTCTTTGATCTGTCCGTTTTTTGCAGACAGGAATATATAATAAATAAAAATAGCAAAGAAGAGGAGCAGAGTGATTCCGTCTGACCTTGATATCATCCCTGACCCCTCTCCCATAAACTGGTCACCCGCAACAGCTATCAATACAAAAGCAGCAAGAATTGCATAAGGAATCTCAATTTTTACAAGGGACCTCTGAAGTCCAATCGGCCGTATCATGGCTGCAATACCAACAATAACAAGGAGATTAAAGATATTGCTTCCTACCACATTTCCAATGGCCATACCGGGAGAACCGCCGGTTGAGGCCATAATGTTTACGGCAAGTTCAGGAGCAGAAGTTCCAAAGGATACTACAGTCAAACCAATTATAAGATCTGATATCTTTAATTTTTTTGCAATTGATGAAGCACCCTTGACAAGATAGTCTGCTCCAAAAATCAGCACAACAAAACCTAATATGAGTAATAAATAGGGTAACATATTATTTTTTTATTCTTTTATAATTTTAACCTCTCCGGAGAGTCCCAGCATCATAATAGATGAGGGTTTTCCTGTGGATCCTGACTCAAATGAATTATCGGCAACCCAATCAGCAGCTTCAATAATGTCAATTGAGACAGATTCAAAGAAGTCTGGGGCATTGGATCCTGAAATATTCGCAGATGTTGAGGCCAAAGGTTTGCCGAAACGCCTTATAAGAGACCGGCAAAATTGATGATCCGGGATTCTGAACGCAGCATATTTATCCTCGGAGATTGCATTGGTTGCCAGCCTCTCTGCTCCGGGATAAATTATTGTCAGAGGTTTGTCATTAATTTCCAGGATTTGCCATGCTATCTCCGGCACCTCTCTTATGTAACGGGAAAGCATATCTGGACCATCAACAAGCATTACCAGGCTATTGCGGTCTTCTCGTCTCTTTATTGCATAAATTTTTTCAACCGCTTTTGGATTGGTAGCATCGCAGCCAAGTCCCCATACAGTATCTGTTGGGTAGAGGATAACTCCACCCTCTCTTAGAATCTTTAAGGCTTCATCAACAGCTTTTTTTAACTCTTTCTCCTTTGATATCATAACTTATGGTATTATCAGTTCTGTAATTACAGGATAGTGGTCTGACCATGGCTCTTTAGGAGTCCTGTGACTCATTGCCCACCACCCGGATGGGTAAAGAACATAGTCTATCCTCAAAAGAGGCCACAAACTTCCATATGTCGCACTCATTCCCTTTCCGGACTCTCTGAAGCTGTCTTCTTTTCCTCTTGAGAGAATATGGTAAGTGTAGGACATAGGAGTGTCATTAAAATCCCCGCAAATGATTGCAGGTATCTCAGAGGCAGAGGAGTGTGCAGCGATTGTGTCTACTTGTCTTGATCTTTTTTTAAATGTATTTGCCATTTTATCGTGAACATCAAGAAGCTCTTCACTCATCTTTTCGCTATTTGATATCCTTTTTACAAGAGATGTGAATGAGATGCTGTGTGATTCCAAATGGGTGTTGTAAATTCTTATAGCTCTACCATAGTGGTCAATATCGCTGTAGATACAAAGATTTGTACTCTTTTTAAAAGTAATCTCTCCCGATTCTTTTATTGGAAAGCGGCTCAAAGTCAAATTCCCGAATCTGCTTCCGCTTTTTAGTTTATAAAAGTGGCTGCTTCTGAATGGATACTCTTTGAAAAGTGTTTTTATCATCCCTGTATCCCTTATGTAAAACTCCTGAAAGCATATTATATCCGGGTTATTTTCCCCGCAGAATCTGGCAATACTTCCAAGTGCAGATTCCCGCCCCACATCTCTCTTATGGGCAAACATCCCCACATTGTAAGTCATGACTTTTAAAGAGATGCCCTCCTCTCCCCTGTTGGGCTCTCCCCAGTTAACAAACATATCGGCAAAAAGCAGAGAGGGGAGTATAGTAAAAAAGGTAATCCATGTAGCACCGCTTCTGCGTAGCATCCCTGCAATCAGTAAAGCGATGTTTACAAGTAGTATAGGAATAAAATAGAGACCAAAAAAGAGAGGGAATGATACAAATGACGGATTTATGAATACTGACAGATATGATAGTACCAGGGCCACCCCTGCAACAATAATCATCAGCCTGAAGAGCAATGCAAAAGGCCAGGGAGATCTCCCATGTTTTACCTTTTTGTTTTTTGATCTTCTTCTTCCGGCCATCAGAAGTACATTTTATTATTCTTTTTCCAGTATCTTATAAGGAAGAAACCAAACAGCATACCGCCCAGGTGGGCAAAGTGAGCAATGTTACCTCCTGTATTAGAAACACCCAGTAATAGTTCAATACCGCCAAATATTAGCACAAACCATTTTGCCTTAAGAGCAACAGGAGGGAAAATTAACTGCAGTACATTATTAGGGAAGAGCATTCCGTATGCAAGCAGAACTCCGTATACTGCTCCTGAAGCACCTACAGTAGGGGTCATAAGCAAGTTCTGAATATTTTGAAGAGCATATTGATTCCCTGCTTCAAAAGCAGCTACTTGTGAAGTGTAGTCAAAATAAAGAACAAGAGAGTGGAGAGCGGCTGCACCCAGCCCGGTCACCATATAGTAAAGAAAGAATTTCTGGCTTCCCCACACATGTTCAAGTACTACACCAAAGATAATCAGTGAGTACATATTGAAAAAGAGGTGAATGAAATTCCCGTGCATAAACATATGTGTGACAAACTGATATGGGCGGAAAAACTCAGATTCAAAATAGAACAGTGAAAACTTCTCGTACATGAAATTCCCCGTGAAAAAGGTGATCAGTAACATAAGTGCGTTGATGATCACAAGGTTTTTAATAACCGGCGGTAGTGATGTAAAAAATCCGCCTCCTCTGTATGGTATCATATTGTAAAATTTTATCAATTAAATTATACGGACATTCGTCCCTCTATCTCTTCAACGGATAGAAGCGAGAAAACCGGGTACCCGGATGGTGAGTTTGCTGGTTCTGTACATGCAAAGAGTGCATCAACAAGTCCCCTCGCCTCAAGATGGCTTAGAGTTCCGCTCTTCTGTCTTGCTCCTGCCGAGGCAAGAGTTGAGGCGATTCTTTCGCGTACCTCACCCCCAATATCCCCTCTGCCTTCCGGCAGAATGTTAATTAGAGTATCTGCAAGTTTGTCTACTCTCTCTATCTCTCCTGAAAAGCTGTCCGGAATACCTGTCAGCAAATACTCTCCATTCTCACTCCTCTTTATGTCAAAACCAAACTGCAAAATGCGTGCACTCTTTTCTTCAACAACAGATTTCTGTGCTTCACTAAGATTTAACTGAGCGGGGAAGAGTACCTTCTGGATATCTGCAGATTCCATTGTAAGAGATTTTATATATCGCTCAAATAGAATTCTTTCCCAGGCACGGATTATATCAATAATAATAAGTCCGGATTTAATAGTAGTGGCTATATATCTGCTCCCAACCTGAAGTACAGGTTTTTGAACAATATGCTCCTCCTGGAAAATAGCTCCGCTATCTTTAACAGGCTCCCAGCTTCTATCTGCCTCTCGATTAAATTTTCCCTCTTCAAAAAATGGGTTAAATAGTGGATCATAATCTATTTTAGGAGGCGGTACCCAGTACCCACTTTTAACTTTGGGAATCTCCGGGGCTCCCTCCTGGTCAAAATCAATACTCGGCATAAAAGAGTTTCTTCCAAGAGATTCTCTTACGGCACTATGCAGAATATCAAAAATTGCGTAATCATCTTCAAACTTGACTTCCGTTTTTGCAGGATGAATATTTACATCAATTCTGGACTGTTCAGCTTCAAAAAAAACAAAGAAGGATGGTAGATGACCCTCCTGGATAAGATTTTCGTATGCTTTAAGGAGTGCCTTCTGAAAATAGGGGCTTCTGAAGAACCTTCCGTTTGCAAAGAAGTACTGGTTGCCCGGAGTTTTTCTGGCATCCTCAGGCTTGCCGATGTATCCCTTTATTTTGACAATAGTTGTATCAACCGAAATCTCTACAAGCTCTTTCCCCAACTCCCGCCCGAGTATAGACTGAATTCTGAGACGGAGATTGGCCGGAGGCAGGTTGTAAACCTCAACTCCGTTATTGGTGAAATGGAAATGGAGATCCGGGCGGGTAATGGCAATCCTTGTAAATTCAGCAAGAATTTGTCTGTACTCGGCAGCATCGGATTTAAGAAATTTTCTTCTGGCCGGGATATTGTAGAATATGTTTCTAACAGAGAAGATTGAACCTTGTGGTGTTGCAATTTGATTTACGGAGTTAACTTTTGACTCGGATATTTTAACTTCTGTTCCGGTCTCATCTTCAGCTCTTCTTGTCCGGAGAGTAACCTCAGAAACAGAGGCTATTGATGCCAGAGCCTCTCCGCGGAATCCAAATGTGCCCAGCTGCTCCAGATCCTCAATTTCATTGATTTTTGATGTGGCATGTCTCTCAAATGCAAGCACGGCGTCTTCACGGGACATCCCACATCCGTTATCGGAAACCTGAATAAGAGTTCTGCCGGAATCCTTTATGGAAACGCTAATTTCCGCAGCTCCCGCATCAACAGCATTTTCCATTAGCTCCTTGACCACAGAGGCCGGTCTTTGAACCACCTCCCCCGCAGCGATCAGATTTGAAACATGTCCCGGAAGTATCTTGAGCATAAGTATTGGTAATCTAACGCAGACTATTTAAAAAAGTTGCCAAGTGCGTCAGCAAAAAAGTAAACCACTGCCATCATAGCAAGGATGGAGACAAGAATAATAATTCTTGATATCATAGGAGACATGGAGCTCTTTCTCCCCTCATAAACCGCCTTTTGAATTTTACCGCGGATATGGCTCCCAATGATATGGACATCATTGTGACTCTCGGCTGCCTTTATCCTCCCCTCCAGCTCCTCTCTCTTAGGATCATAGTAGCGTGGCTGATAGTTAAAGGAGCGATGCTTGGGTACATTAAAGAAATTAAATAAAGCCATTTGCCTCTCTTTTGTTTATATTTACACAAAGATAACAATATTTAATTTTTTATTTTTGTCCTGACATGAAAACTGCAGAAACAATATACCCGCCATTTAGAATCGGCAATGGTTATGATGTTCACCGTCTCGCTCCCAGACTCCCTTTCTGGGTTTGTGGTATTCAGGTTCCTCATGAAAAGGGGTGTATTGCCCATTCAGACGGCGACACTCCTGTTCATGCTCTCAGTGATGCAATCCTAGGTGCACTCGCCCTTGGGGATATTGGAAAACATTTTCCCGACTCTTCAGCCGAATACAGTGGAATAGACAGTAAAATTCTTTTAAAAAGGGTGATTCAGTTAGCTGCCGAGCAGGGATGGAGAATTGGGAACTGCGACATTACAATTGCGCTTCAGCGCCCCAAGATAGGCCCCTATATTCCGCAAATGAGACAAACACTTGCAGAGATACTTGAGTGCGACCTAAGCTGTGTATCTGTCAAAGCCACAACAACTGAGAAACTAGGTTTTGTAGGCAGGGAAGAGGGTATTGAGTGCTGGGCGAGTGTGCTTATGGTTCGTAAAGATTAGAGACTCTCTCCTGATATATGCCCCCGCAGAGGCGGTATCGGCCACCATATGCCCCGGACCAAACTTGTCCTGAAAGAAGTTCTTATACAAATCAATAAGCCTTGACTGCGGATACAACTCCAACTGCCTTTTGACCACACTCTCAACCTCTTGTCTCTGCTGCCCTAACATCATCCCTCCGCCTCCGGTCACCAGTCCGTAAATCAGCACGTAGCGCACGGCTAATCTCATAAACTTTACTCTTGCCTTACTCTTTTTCATACTGCTTATATCTGTTTGCTAATATAGTATAAAGATCCCACTTCTATATTTTGATCTGAATTGTTTAATAAAATCTGACAAATGATACATCTCCTCAAAAGGCTATTTATAGATAAACAGAGAGATACAGAGGTGCAGGTATGGCAAATATCCGGCCGGAAAGCGGTGAGTTGGATGCTTGAGCTAAAGTTTCCCACGTCAAAGACCAGAAGTAAACTATAGTATGCCCTACCCGCACCGCTGTAACACGCTGATTAGCTAAACATAAGCAATCCACCTGTCAGGTCACCTGACAGGTGGATTGTCTATAAATTGATAATCTGAGACTTAGAGCCGCACGGGTTTCGCAAAAATCATCTGCCGAATGGCCAACTCAGGCCGGGCGGGTATCCTCCAAGCCTCACGCCCGGCACCATATAAATGCATCTGCGGGTTGACAGGGATATTTGTATATATGCATAAAAAATAAATAGTTGCAAATTGTTTTTTTGAAAAGTTTTCAAATAAGTAATTTTTAAGTATCTAACTACCTGCTAGATAAGCGAATATCCCTGTCAAACCCTCGCCCGCCTTCTGGCAATTCACCGCCGCCCGGCTTTAGTTACCCTTTTTGCAGAAAATTCCGACATACATCTGCATGGGTATATAGTGTACATAAGGCTGGAGTATATTATTCACAACAAAAATTAATAATTAACCCGGGAAATTTGTCACATCATAAAAAAGTATTACTTTTGCCCTCCCAAACCAAACGCGGCGCGATAGCTCAGCTGGTTAGAGCGCATGATTCATAATCATGAGGTCCCCAGTTCAATCCTGGGTCGCGCTACAAGAGAGCCCCACTTTTGCAAAAGCAAAAGTGGGGCTTTGTTTTTTCCACCCGGCCAAGAGCTAGCTCTTGCCGGAGCGAAAAAACAAAGCAACCTGTATGGCATTGCCATACAGGGGCTCTCCACTCTTGGGCTGTATTGCCGACCGTTGCAGGATCACCGACCGCAGGGAGGTACTCCTGGCTTTGGGCTGTTTTGCCGACTATTCCAGGATCACGGAGCAAAGCGACGTAATCCGGCAAACAAAACTGCAGATAACTCAAAATCATCACATTTTTTTGTAATTTTATACAAACAAAATTGGAGGATAGAGATATGGAGAGAGAGAACCGAAAAGACGTAGCCTTTTTCGAGGCGTGGCTCAAGAGTAGCAGATACAGTACCCGGACAATCGAGGTCTATTTGAATGCCATCAATGTATTTCTTAATTACTTCGCAGATAAAGATCCCGGGGATATTACAAATTCAGATTTAGTGCTTTTCAACAGGAACTACATCCTTAAGCGCGGATATTCAGCCTCATACCAAAATCAAGTGATAAATGCCATCAAACTCTACTATCAGAAGATTGAGAAAAGGCAACTCTCAATTGAAGAGATAGAGAGACCCAGAAAATACCGCCCGCTCCCGAAGGTCATCTCAAAGCAAGTCGTAGAGCAAATGCTTGTGTCAATTCCCAACTTCAAACACAAAACGACACTCACTCTTGTTTATGCCTGCGGTTTGCGCAGAAGTGAAATCCTGAATCTAAAACTCATGGATTTGGATTCCAAGCGTAAGACATTGACTGTCATAAATGGAAAAGGGCAGAAGGATAGGGTGCTGCCATTAAGTGATAAACTTATGGATATGATTATCAGATATTACAAAATGTACAGACCGAAAAAATATCTGATAGAGGGACAATCACCCGGAGAGCAATACAGCGAAACAAGCATAGAGAATATCTTTCACAAATATTTGGGAAAAATTATTAAAAATCATAGCTTTACACTACATTGTCTGCGACACAGTTATGCCACACATCTATTAGAGGCGGGAGTAAGTTTGAGATACATTCAGGAGTTGTTAGGACATAAAAGCAGCAAGACAACTGAGATATACACATGGGTAAGTATGACCGGCCTCCAGAAGATCAAAAACCCTACAGATGACTTTGACTTATGAGTAAAACATTAACTGCATCCAATTGCTTAATTTATATTATTCAATAAACCTGTTTCAAGCCCCATTACTTCAACTCCTTGATTCAACTTTATTGTATACATAAACAAGTTAGCGGCTATATTACAACCGACCGTGCTAAACAGAAAGTTCATATATTTGCAGACACAAAAAATTAAGTAAAGACAGAATGTAAAAAATAATTTCTTTCAGACATATCAGAACAACAACCGCAAAGCGGTTGCTGTATTGTTTCATCTTTAACGAAAGAAATTATGTTGATTTTACAAAACATTTCATATACACACCCAAGCAAAGATTTACTGTTTAGCGACATCAATCTGACAGTAAACAATCACGAAAAGACAGCTTTAATAGGCAACAACGGAGTAGGGAAATCTACCTTGCTCAAAATTATTGCAAGCGAACTTCAACCTTCAAGCGGACAAATAAACATTGACGCAGAGCCGTATTATGTTCCGCAAATTTTCGGACAATTCAATCATTTGACAATAGCACAAGCGTTGCGAATTGAAGGCAAATTGAACGCTTTGAAAGACATCTTGAACGGAAACACAAGCGAGGAAAATTTCAATTTGCTGAATGACGATTGGACAATAGAAGACCGTTGCAAAGAGGCACTGAACTTTTGGCAATTGGACGGCTTAGACTTATCGCAAAAAATGGAAACGTTAAGCGGAGGACAAAAAACAAAAGTTTTTTTGGCGGGAATTTCCATTCATCAACCCGAATTGGTTTTGTTGGACGAGCCAAGCAATCATTTAGACGTTTCGGGCAGACAACTTTTGTATAGCTTCATTAAGTCCACAAAAAGCACATTGATTGTTGTAAGCCACGACAGAAAATTACTAAACTTGTTGGACACAATTTGCGAATTAAGTAAACACGGAGTTAAAGTTTATGGCGGTAATTACGACTTTTACAAAGAGCAAAAACAAATTGAAAACAACGCTTTAAGTCAAGACATTCAAAGCAAAGAAAAAGAACTGCGAAAAGCCAAAGAAAAAGAACGGGAAACATTGGAACGACAGCAAAAATTAGACAGTCGTGGAAGAGGCAAACAAGAAAAAGCGGGCGTTGCCCGAATAATGTTGAACACTTTGCGAAACAATGCAGAAAACAGCACATCAAAAATGAAAAGTGTTCACGCAGAAAAAATCGGGGGCATTTCGCAAGACTTACAAGAACTTCGTTCTTCGTTGCCTGACATTGACAAAATGAAGTTTGGTTTTGACAATTCAGCATTACACAAAGGAAAAGTTTTGTTTACGGCAACAAATATCAATTATGCTTACCACAAACAACCGCTTTGGAAAGACAATCTGAACTTTCAAATTACAAGTGGCGAACGAATCGCATTGAAAGGTACAAATGGTTCGGGAAAAACTACTTTGATAAAACTCATCTTGGGCGACATTAAACCGCAAGCAGGAACAATTTACCGAGCAGACAACAAAGCGGTTTACATTGACCAAGACTATTCTTTGCTTGACAACAAACTAAAAGTTTACGAACAAGCCGAACAATTCAATGTTTCTGCATTACAAGAACACGAAATCAAAATCCGGCTCAACCGCTTTTTGTTTACAAAAAATGATTGGGACAAATCTTGTAGTGCTTTGAGTGGTGGCGAAAGAATGCGTTTGTTACTTTGTTGCTTGACGATTAACAGTAAGTCACCAGATATTATTATTTTTGACGAGCCAACAAATAATTTAGACATACAGAATGTTGAAATACTGACAGCAGCAATAAATGAATACCAAGGGACAATCATTGTTGTGTCGCACGATGAAACATTTTTAGAACAAATAAACATAGAACGGACAATTGAACTTTGATAAAAATACAGCCGCTAACAAGGTATTGCCGCAATGGGGGGTAAAGTGCTTCTATGAAACTTTTGTGCTTAAACAAACGGTAGTACATCTATTGAACTTTGGTGCTGAAAATCCCCCACTGCGGCAATACCCGAACCGTTAGCGGTAATTTTACGAAAACGACATAAATACTAAAAAACAATCCGATGAAGCTATAAGTAACTGTTTAAAAATAAAAACAGAAATAAATCATTACTCTCAAAAGTTATGATGATTTGTATTTATCAACAATTTAAAATTTACAACAATGACACAGTTACAAATGATTAACAAAACCAAATCAATAGCTCAACAAGACGAAAATGTTTCCGCAGTTTTTATGTACGGTTCATTTACTAAAAATGAAGGTGACAAATATTCTGACATCGAATTTTACATCTTTCTAAAAACCAAAGAAAACTTTTCGGCTGAAGAATGGGTAAACCAAGTTTATCCTGTCGCTTTATATTTCATTAATGAATACGGAAGTGAAGTCGCTATTTTTGAGAATATGATTAGAGGCGAATTTCATTTTTTAAAAACAGACGAAATAAAAATCATTAAATCGTGGGAAGGAATTGTTGCGTTCAGTGATTTTGACCAAATGAATTTAATTGACAAAGACGGACTTTTAACGGAAACGCTAAATCAAATCAAAGTAAAATTCCCTGATAGAACCACAGACGAAAATATTTTGTGGCTAAGCCAATCATTACTGAATGTTTTGCTGACAACGAACAATTTAATCAAAAGAGAAGAATTTGCCCACGCCCACCAAAGCTTGACGACTGTTCAAAAATACTTACTTTGGCTCATCAGAACAGTAACAAATAAAACTCAACATTGGGAAAGCCCGACGAAAAGTTTGGAAAAAGATATTGACCAAGATTGGTATTCAGAATTTATACTTACAACATCTGATTTAAACCCTAAAAACATAAATACAGCCTTTCAAAATTCATTGAAAATATCTGAAAAGCTGTTTGACAAACTAAATGTTGGACTAAAACTCAAAGAAATATTAAAAAGAATTGAATAAAAAACTACCGCTAACATCGCATATAGCCAATGGCGGGGGAAGTGGGTATTTGAAGCTTTGTAGCCCGCATCAGCTTCTGTGCTGGCGGACAGGTATGCAGCCCGCAAACCGCCACTGGCCATATGCGTAACCGTTATGCGGCACTCTATGATGACAGAACCGAATTGATAATACAAAATAAATGAAAGACTTTTTTACTCTTCAAGAGATAGCGGACTGGCAACTACATAATGACAAGTCTCAAGTTGAATTACCTTCTATTCAAAGAGGTTTTGTTTGGAAATCGAAGCAGGTTGAAGATTTGTGGGACTCCATTTTAAGAGGATATCCCATCGGTTCATTTCTTTTTTCCAAAAGTGCTGAAAAATTATACCTAATGGATGGACAACAACGGTCTACATCCATCTTTTTAGGTCATTTCAATCCGTACAACCCAATTGATGCGACAAAAGCGTGGGCAATTAAAGGAGAACTTCCAGTATTGTGGATTGACATTAAACCCGATACAAAACCAAATTCGAGTAAATATCTATTTCGGTTGACAACACGTTCTCATCCTTGGGGCTATCAGGCAACAAATAACGAATCCAAACTCAATGTATCCGACAGACGAAAAGCTTTAGAATTTTTTCAAGAACACCCAAACAACAATGGTGGATATACGTCATTTAAAAACTCAACAGTATTTCCATTTGATTGTAATTATCCAATACCCGTTTGTTTTTTCATTGAATCGGAAAATGTTGAAGAAGTAATATCAAAATGTGAATCATTTCTTCCTGAATATCTCTCTACCAAGAGAGGTGGTTTTAAAGACAGGTCTGAGTTTATAATCTCATTAAAAACAGACTTAACAATTGAAATAAAAAATGTATTCAATGACATTGAACGTGTAAAAAATACCGTTATAAAGTCAAACATAATTGAAGACCGTGTTTTAAATGAGGAAAATGAATCAGATAATCCTACACTTTTTGTTAGAATTAATTCAGCCGGTACAACTCTTACTGGCGATGACTTAATTTATTCAATTTATAAAGCATCGTTTCCCGATGCAAAAAACCTAATTGAAAATATTGGGCTAAACTTTATTTCTCCAACGCAAGTTCTTTCTCTAGTTTCAAGGATAGTTTCCTCCGAATTAGACAATAATATCTACACTAAAAAACTGAATGTTAGAGATTTTCAAAGAAAAATCAAAAACGATGACTTCAAAAATCGACTTAAGGATTTAATCCAATCAAGAGAAATCGAAAAATTATTTGAACAATCTATTTCAATACTTTCTTGCAAAGACAACCAATTATTCGAAGGTGAAATACCGCCAATCATAATCAAGCAGTTTATTAAAAGGAATCAAGAATTGTATCTTTTTTTCCTGTATTGGCTCCATATTGGTAAAGTTCAGCAATTAGATGATAATCTAAAATTGAAAATTGTTTCAAAACTAATTTGCTTTTCTTGGTTTGGCTTTGACAATTTGACTAGGTTATGGTCAGAGAATATTACAAACAAAGATTTTTGGCGTGAACCACTTAACAAATTGATATGGTGGGAAGGGGCTGATGGTATTCATTTTTTACTTCCGCCTAGTTTGTTGAGAAAATATTACGAACAGGAGGAAGTTGTAAATATGTTCAGAACCAACAATGAGCATAAATGGGGTTTATACCCAAATGGCGTTGGTGAAGAAATCATCTCTTTTTACAAATCAGTTAAAAAAGAAGAATTTGACCTTAATAAGTCAAATGAGTTCTTTTGGAAGTTCATTGGAAAAATTCAATATAACAAGCAAATGATTCTATTTGCTCAACGTCATTACATAAACTCGACATTTAAAGACTTCAATCAACTAGACGAGATTGAAGACACCAATGTCCCTTGGGATTGGGATCATATCTACCCAAGTGAATGGGTGTATAGAAAGGTGTATTGTAGTCAAAGTATAAAAGATTGGAACAATACAAACGGTAATTTTAGAGCAATTTCATTAGAACATAATAGAAGCAGAAGTAATCAACAATCACCAAAAGACATATCTAATGCAGAAGAACGAGAATATTCATTTATTAAAGATAATGACTGGACATATTGGACAAACATTGACAACAGAATCTGGGACGATAAAATTGAAAATCATTTTAAAGCAATAATAACAAGGACAATAAATATTTATGAGTGCTTTTGGAATGAGTTAAAAATAAATGAACTTATTGAGCAATGACGAGAACAAAAGAAGAGCGACCGCATAACATCACCTATACGCAAGCAGGGGTTTCGTGCTTCGTAGGACAGGAAAGTGATATATTTGAAGTTCGGTTCTTCGTAGGAAATTTCAGTAGTGAAAATCCCTGCCTGCGTATAGCTGCAAAACGTTGTGCACTATACAAAGAGACGATTACAGGAGAATAACGGAGATATGATTTTAAAGAAAGAAGATAACCTGACAATTAAGAATTATTGTATGCATATGTGGAATGGTAAATTTATATTGAAATATTCAAGAAACTAAAACGATAGAAACATGACTTTTTTATTGATTGTAATTTTCGCATTTCTAATTCTAATAGGACTAATCTTATTGACTTTAAAAGTCTCAAAAAGACTTGGATACAAGAAAACAGGAATAGTTATTTCAATTTTAATAGTTTTGGTAACATTGGCTATTCCATTAGGTTTCTTGGTTGAAGACATTTTTTTTACAAAAAATGATGCGATTGAGTGTTTGCAAGAACATGATATAGTTTTGAATGATGACTTTCAATTTATTAATAAAGAGGTTTCGGGAGTTATGGATTATGTTCTTCAATTTGAATTGAAAATTTCCGATACCGACAAAAACCAAATATTAAAAAATTTTAGACAGTCAAACCATCTGATAATAGTAGACCAAGATATTATGTACGATATACGTCCAAAAGACTATAAAACAAGAGAAACTGATACAATAATGTACGCTATATACGAAGAAAACAATTATTGGAATTTGCAGTATTGCAAAGTTTTGACAAATGGATATGTACAAACTTGGGATTTGATACAAATTTCAAAAAATGACAACATGATTAATTATGTTAGAAATCAATAATGTACAGTGCACAACAAAGTGTAAATGCCATAAGGGTTTCAGAGTTATGCGAAGGTCAGTAGTCCGCTCTAACTTTTCGTGTAATTTAATAGGAAATCACCCGCAATCCCTTACGGCACTTACACTCGACCGTTAGCGGTAATAGTATCACGACAAACGAACAACAAGAAAAATGACAAGAATTATTCAAAAATCTGACGGACGAGGAAGTTTAAAAGACATTCAAGTTTTGGTTAACAAAAACCAAGACCTCATTGATAATTTGATAAAATCGTCTTTTAATGAATTGGCAAACCAACAAATCATTTGGACTTCTCCAATAGAACAGGACGACTTTGCCGAGTATCGGGACAATGACTTTTTAGTAAAAGTTGGGCTTGACCCGACAGAGATTAAACTGGACGACTTTTGGCCTGCAAAAGGTCCGCAATGGGATGCATTAGCTAAAACGACAGGCGGACACGTAATTCTTGTTGAGGCAAAAGCAAATATTCCAGAAATTGTCAGCCCTGGGACAAGTGCTAGTAAAAACTCAAGAACAATTATTGACAAATCTTTAAAGGAGACAAAGACCTTTTTAAATTTAACCAACGACATTGACTGGTCAGGTAAATATTATCAATACACTAACCGACTTGCACATTTATTTTTTCTGAGAGTTAAATGTAACAAACCGACATTTCTCGTAAATGTTTATTTCATAGGAGATGACACAGTTTCTGGACCAAAAACAAAACAAGAATGGGAAGCAGCTTTAAAAGTTTTACATACATACTTAGGACTTACTCGACACAGATTAAGTGAGTATATGACAGACATATTTATTGACGTTAAAGACCTTAAACAATAGAGTAATGACACTTCACCTCAACAAAGGACGAAGAACTACTACCGCTAACAGCCGTTTTGCGTCAGGCGGGCTGACGTGCAAACGTGAAGGTTTGTGCTTCTATTCAGCTTTTGTGCAAGGTGAAAGTTTAGTGCTTCTATTCCCGCCCGACCGCAAAGCGGCAAAACGTTATAATCAATCCACCAAACTGGTTTTGAAAGTCTGAATACTCATGCTAACGGGTAAAAATTGACAGAGTGAAAAGCAAAAGAAATGAAACAATTTAACAATCTATATACTATGAGAAACATACTGATTTGTGCATTCATTTTAATCCATTCTCTATGTTCAGGTGATGGCATTATAAAAGGGGAAATTAATATTTCCGGAACGGCCTTAAATTATTCAGATAGTTCAATGTTAATTCTGACCAATGTAGATACTCATAAGCACATTGACACTGCCTATATTATAAACAACAGTTTCAATTTTAATGCTCCTAAATCTGAACCTACTGGTTATGGAATTTTTTTCAGAATGGAAAACCAGCCTCGAGATGAGTTCTTATTTTTCTGGAAAGAAAATGTTGACATTTCAATTAATGGAATTAAAGGCGAGATGAAATATGCAAATGTTGAGGGTGGAATAGTACAGAGTCAACAAAATAGCTATAACAAAATCATAAAACCATTAAGTCTGCATTTCGATAGTATAAATGCAATCATTAATTCCGGTGATGTAAAAGATGCAGAAAAAATAAACTCTCTGAATTTACTATTAGATACTATAATAGATGAAAGAGTTGTCTTGGGAGCTAAATATATAATGGAAAATCCCAACGCTTTTTTAAGTGCATCCCTACTAGCCGATTTTACACCTTTACTTCTAAAGGACGAAATAAAATCACTTTACGAAAATTTGTCTCCAAAAATCAAAGAGTCTGCTAATGCAATAGCTGTTTCTAATTTTTTAAAAATTAGTAAAGATGTAAAAATAGGTGACATTGCCGACGATTTTGAACTACCAGACTTAAATGGCAACAATGTTGGGTTGAAAGACTTTAAAGGTAAGTTTGTTTTACTAGAATTCTGGGCATCAGGTTGTGGTCCTTGTAGAATGGAAAATAAAAACTTATTGGCAAACTATAAACTTTATAATAGTAAGGGATTTGAAATAATTAGTATTTCCAACGAAAAAAATAAAAAAGATTGGGCTAATGCAACAAAGAAAGATTCCATAATTTGGGCATCTGTGCTTGGGGATACGGAGGTAGCAGCCAAATACAATGTTAAATTTATCCCGTCAAATTTTCTAATAGATCCAACTGGAAAAATTATAGCAATAAATATACAGGGAGACCAATTAGGAGAAAAACTAAAGGACATATTCGGTGAATAAGGAATGATTATAACAAAGGCTATAAATAATGGCGGGTGAAGTACATAATTGAAAGCTCGTAACCCGCACCAGCATTGGTGTTGGTTGATAGCGGACAACCACGCAAACCGCCACTATTTATAGCCTCAACCGTTACAAGCAAGTGTGAAACCCAACGCACGGTCAAGCACACTTGGTTTTTCCCAACACAAAAGCCAACGCCAAAAACCAAAAGAGCTTGCCCTTTCCACACGCAGTAGAGAATAGACACGAAAGTAACTAAATTAAATACATTTGTTTGCTAATTCGAAACTTATGTTTACATTTGCGAAACATCACTAAGTAAATAAGTATGACTTTTCTTGGTAAGTATCTTACAGACAAATCAATAAATAAAGCTGAGGTTTCTAGAAAGACTGGTATTAGAAAGTCTAGACTTAGTCAACTAAGCACTAAGGAAAATACTAATCTAAAAGCAGAAGAATTATACCTTATTGCCAAAGCAATTGATGCAGACGCGAACGAAATTCTAGAGCGAATTTACGGACATTTAAAATTGAATAAATAATATGGAAAAACTTAACTTCATAGATTTATTTGCGGGTGCGTCTGGAATGTCAGAAGGCTTTATTAAAGCTGGATTTAATCCTATTTCACATATCGAAATGGGCAAAGATGCTTGTGATTCAATTAAAACAAGAGCAGTATATCATTATCTGACAAAGGAAGGAAATGAAAAAAATTACATTGACTATCTAAAAGGTAATATTTCACGGGAAGAATTATATGGACAAGTGCCAAAAGAAGTATTAGATTCAGTATTGAATATAGAAATTACAGATGATTCAATAAAAGGCATTTTTTCGAAGATAGATACACTTCTAAAAGGCGAAAAAGTGGATTTAATTATTGGCGGGCCTCCTTGCCAAGCCTATTCATTACTTGGTCGTCATCAAGAGAATATCGAAAATGACCCTAGGAATAAATTATATATTCAATATGGAAGGTTTCTAAAACAGTATGACCCTAAAGCATTTGTTTTTGAGAATGTACCTGGTTTATTAAGTGCTAATAAAGGGCAGCATTTTAAAAATCTTAAAGCATATTTTAGAAAATTGGGCTATGAGGTTTATCACGACACTTTGGACGCATCAGATTATGGTGTTTTGCAAGCGAGAAAGAGAATAATAATTGTTGGGTGGAAGAAGGATATAGACTTCGGTTTTCCAGAAATTGAAAAAACTAATAAAGCATTTGTTGTAAACGACATTTTCAGAGATTTACCTAAGTTAAAACCTGGAGAAGCAAGACAGATTGCTAACTATACAGTTGAAAAAAATGAGTATCTAGAAAAATTTGAACTAAGAAAAGGTGTTGACTTTGTAACACAGCACATTTCTCGACCTCACAACGAAAGAGATTTGGAAATATATAAAACAGCAATCAATAAATGGAATAAAAACAACGAACGTTTAAAATATCCTGATTTACCTACTGAATTAAAATCACATAAAAATGAAACATCCTTTATTGATAGGTATAAAGTAGTAAATGGAAATGGTGTTTCTCATACTGTCGTTGCACATATAGCGAAAGATGGTCATTACTATATTCATCCTGACGTGAAGCAATGTCGTTCAATTTCAGTTCGAGAAGCGGCTAGACTACAGTCATTTCCAGACGACTTCTACTTCGAAGGTTCACGTTCGGCTGCATTTAAGCAAATAGGTAATGCAGTTCCGCCACTAATGGCTTATGCTATTGCAAAATCAATAAATGAATTACTATGTCAGAAGAAGTAACGGAAATAAATCAAGACAAAGAAATTCCAGTTAGGTTTAAGCCTAGAGCTAGGCTACTTATTCAGTTGGGAGATCAATTGATTAAAAATGAGAGCATTGCCTTAGTTGAGTTAGTCAAAAATTCATATGATGCTGATGCTAATATCGTAAACATCTATATGGAGAATGTAGATGACCCTGACAACGGAGTAATCATCATTGAGGATGATGGTTATGGTATGAGTCCTGAAATTGTTGAGAATGTTTGGTTAGAGCCAGGAAGTGATTTTAAAACACAAAAAATCAAAAATTTAGAGGTTTCCCCTAAATATGAAAGATTACCAATTGGTGAAAAGGGAATTGGTAGGTTTGGAGTTCATAAATTGGGTAACATCATTGAAATGACGACCAAGTCAAAAAATGACAAAGAGGTATTTGTCAGAATTGATTGGACGGATTTTGAAAATTATAAATATCTGGAAGATGTTCCGATTACAATAATCACAAGAGAGAAACCAACTTTATTCAAAGATGGAAAAACAGGAACAAACATTTTAATTTCTAAACTCAGAAAAAAATGGGAAAGAGGAATCGCAAGAGAAGTGAAACGCTCAATAACTGCTCTTGCTTCACCTTTTGAACAAAACGATTCTTTTAAACCATCTTTTGGTATTTTAGACAAACCCGGTTGGTTTGAAGGGTTATTGAATTGGCAAGATGTAAAAGAATATTCTTTATACAGATTTAAAGTAACACTTGATGGTAGCGAAATAACAAAATTCGAGTACGAGTTTACTCCTTGGTCATCAATGACAAAACTATTTCCCCGAACAATTTCCGAGAGCGATTCAATTGTAGAAACATTCAGGACAATCAAATACATCCAAGGTGAAAAGGAAGGACAAAAGTTGGATTTATCAGCTCACAAAATTGGAGAAATCATTTTTGAAGGTTATGTATTTGATAGAGATTCATTCGTGATGAAACTTGGTGTTTCTGATAAATCAGGCTTTAAAAAATATCTTGACAAAAATTGTGGCGTTAAGGTTTTTCGAGACAAACTAAGGGTTTATGATTATGGAGAACCAGAAAATGATTGGTTAGGTTTAGATTTGAGACGAGTTAATCAACCTGCTAAAAAATTAAGTAATAATATATTGCTTGGTTCTGTTTCAATCAATAGAAAGGATAGTTCAGACTTGATTGAAAAAACTAACCGAGAAGGATTTATTGAAAACGAGGCGTATGAAGCATTTCGAAATTCAATTTTACATACTATTGAGATTATAGAAACACTAAGATATCAGGACAAATTAAAACTTAGAGAAAAATATGGTCCTACTCCCAAATCTGCTCCTGTTATGTCCACATTGGCAGAAGCAAAAAGATATGTAGAAGACAAAGTAAAAGAAACACCTGTTCAACAACAAATAATTAAATATTTCAATAAAATAGAATCTGATTATAAAACTATTAGTGAAAACCTGTTAAAAGCGGCAGGTGCTGGACTTAGTATGTCCGTTGTAGTTCACGAGGTTGAAAAAATCATTTATGAAGTTGAAAAAGTATTGGAGTCAGAAAAAGCATCTGAAAGAGTTTTAAGCCTTGTCAAACACCTCTCATCTTTAATAGATGGTTATGCTGAAATAATTCGTAAGTCTAGCCAAACTTCTGAAAACATAGTTGCGATAATTGACCAATCTTTATTTAATACCGAGTATAGACTTAAATCACATAGGGTTGAAATAATAAAAGACTACAAGAATTATAGAGGCCAACAAAAAATAAAAATTGCACGAAACCTTTTAATTGGTAGCATTATGAATATAATTGATAATGCAATTTATTGGTTAGACCAAAAGGAATTTAATGCTTTAGAAAAGAAGGAAGATTTTCAAAAAAAGATTTATATCAACATTATTGAGGAAGAAAATTTCATCAATTTACTCATAGCCGACAATGGCACTGGGTTCATAATCCCGACTGATAATATTGTTGAACCATTTGTTTCTGCTAAGCCTGGTGGAATGGGATTAGGTTTACATATAGCCAATGAAATTTTAGAAGCTCAAAAAGGCAGATTGATATTTCCTGAAATAGGTGATTTTGAAATTCCAGAAGAATTTAAGAACGGAGCAACAATTGTTTTTGCATTTAAAAAGTAAGTTATGAATATTCCAATAAATGGTAGAATTGCTATTATAGATGACCAAATAAAGCAAGCTGAGCCAATAATTAATATCTTGTCAAAAAGACAAATGCCGTTAACTTACTTTTCCGGGAATCCTGCTTTCTTACCCGAGATTGGTAACAATCTTAACGATATTAGAGTATTATTTTTAGACATCAACTTAATAGACGATAGTGAACATCCAAATAAAGTTTTGAAGGCGCGTTTAATCCCTGTATTAGAAAGAGTAATATCCGAAGAAAATTATCCCTATGTATTGATTTATTGGACTAGACACAATGGATCTGAACATAAAGATTTAATTGAAAAAGAAATATTCAATAATGATTTGGCAAATAGAAAACCAATAGCATTTTTATCGGCAATAAAAGGTGATTATTTCAATTTTGACGGTTCGCTTACTGATGATTTTAATGAAAAGTTAGATGGACTTTTTGATAAAATTGACAACCTAATTTCACAACATCCTGCATACAGCCATTTAATAAATTGGGAGAATCAAGTTCATTTATCTGCTGATTCAACTTTACAAAGCATTTTTAGTTCTTACAATGATTCAGAATGGGATAATAATGCCAACTACACACTGAATAAGTTAGGGGAAGCTTATCTAGGAAAGCATTATAAAACTGCGGAAATTGAAGAGAAAATTAAAGGAAGCTTTATCTCGTTAAGTACTGTATTTAAAGATATTCTTGAACATAATATTCAAAATCAAACTATTGAAAACAAAGACTCTCTTGAATATACTGAAGATGCCGTTATAAAAAGCATAAACTCTTTAAACCTTAGTTTAAACACAACCAATTATGTGAAAGAAATTGCCGAGTCAGGAAATGTCTTAGAACTTCAAGATAAAGATTCTGTTTTCAAAAAATTACTTTTTAACGTCCTTTCATTTTTTAATGTTATTCATTCAATTAAAAATGAGAATCCTGATATTTCTCAAGATATTTTAAAGAAAACAGCTGATAAGCAATTTAAAGAAATTCGAAAAGAAATTGAAAAAGTATGGAGAAAAATTTATGTAGTAGTTACTCCTGTTTGTGATTTTGCTCAGAAAAAAAGTGCATACGATCGAGTGGTAAAAGGAGTACTTATCCCAAAAAAGTACAAAGAATTTATTGAGGATAAATCTGAGGCAGTATTTATCATACCATTTGTAATTGAAATAGATGGAATTGAATATTTTTTAGTTTTAGATTTCAGGTATTTTATCACAACAGATTTAACACAAGAGAATGTTTCAGGTTTATTTAGAATCCGTCAAGAGCTTCTTTCAGAAATTCAATCGAAGCTATCAAGACACATAAATAGACAAGGTATTCTACTGATTGATGAGAGATAATATTAACAAAGTTCAAGCACATTGCAATCCTCGTGCCTGCGGTTGCAAAGAGCTTTCACGCCAACGCTATGACAATTATGACAGAGAGAACCGTGACGAAAAGAAGAACACCAGCTTGTAACAGCGTGTATGTGGCAATAGCGGGTTTAGTGGTAAATCGAAGGTTTGTGCTTTTAAAAAACTTTGTGCTTAACGGATAGGAAAGTGCTTCTAATCCGCTACTGCACATACACGCAAAACGTTGTGCGTCAGTGTATAAAGCCAACCGCACAAATGGCACATTTGGTTTTTGCCGACACACAAGCCAACGCTCAAAAAACCAAAAGAGCCATTTTTTTCCAACGCTCGACAACCAATTGAAAATAATTTATTACTTTTGACCAAAATTAGACAAGTACAAAATAAGACAATGACACTTGGGCAAAAAATAAGAGAATTAAGGGAGCAAGCTGGACTCAAGCAGAGAGAATTAGCTTATCAACTCGGTATTGGAGAAGGCTTTCTAAGTAAAGTCGAGAATGACCAGAAACCCTTAAAAAGAGAAGATTTAACTAAGTTAAATGAACTTTTTAAAACACCAATTGAAGAATTGGAATCATTGTGGCTAGCTAACAAAGTTTATTCTATTGTTCGAGACGAAGAAACCGCATTATCAGCATTAAAAGTTGCTGAAGAACAAATAACTTACAACACTTTAAAGAATGGAAAATAAAATAATTGATACAATGCCGACAGAAATTTTAGTTGTTGAAGAGCCTCAAATCAACATTTACGGAGAAATTGAACCAGACGTGTTAGAAAAAAGTGTTTGGGACAAATCTGTAAAAGTTGAAGAGAATGGCTACTATTGGAAAAAAGACCCAGTATTCACTAAAGGTGGAGAAATTCCAAACGACAAACCTATTATTGTTGAATTGTTTTGCGGGTGCGGAGGAACTTCAATGGGATTTGAAATGGCTGGTTTTGAAGTTGTTTTAGGTTGTGATATACACACCCCATCTATTCAAACATTTAAAGCAAATCATCCAAATTGCTCTACAATTTTAGGTGATGTAAAAAAAGTTGACCCAAATACAATTAAAGAACTTCTAAATGGAAGGCAATTAGATGTAATAATCGCTGGTGTACCTTGTCAAGGTTTTTCCCTGAATAACAGAAAGAGACATCAAGAAGATGATAGAAATTTGATGTATAAAGAATTTGTTAAATTTATAGAAGTCCTTCAGCCTAAAGTGGTAGTCTTAGAGAATGTTTCTGGTATGAAAAGTACAGGCAATTTTGTAGAAGAAATTGAAAAAGACTTATCAAGAGCAGGTAGAATGAAAGTCAAAAGTAAACTTCTATATGCTCCTGATTATGGCGTTCCTCAAAAAAGAAGCAGATTAATTTTTGTTGGAGTAAGAGGCGAAGAATTTGATTTTAATAATATTGAGAAAACCCACGGACCAGAAACAGGCAAGCCTTATGTAACTATCAAAGATGCTATAGGCGATTTACCTTCTTTAAATCCTAAAGAGACAAAGAAGAAATATAAGTCAGAGCCTTTTTCAGAATACCAAAAATTAATGAGGATGAATACAAATGGAACTGTTCAATGTCATACTGCACCTAATCATCCTAAAGACACAATTGAGAAAATTAAAAACACGAAACCTGGAGAGCCAATGTATCCAAAGTTCAAACAGAGAATAAGGTTAGCTTGGGATATTTTGAGTCCAACACAAGTTTCTGGAGGAATAAGACCACAATTCCAATTTGGTCATCCAGAAGATTCTAGAGGCTTGACGATAAGAGAAAGATGTAGAATTCAAAGTTTTCCAGATGATTTTATTGTAAAAGGAGGAATTGTTCAAGGTAGAGTTCAGACAGGAAATGCTGTACCTCCTTTATTAGCGAAAGCTGTAGCACTTGCAATTAAAAAGTACTTATAATGAATTATAGAATTTGGTATAGTACTGAGCCGTTTGCCGATTTTGTTATTGACAATACAGAACTCAGAAATAAAACATACGTCAAGAAAAAAATGTATGAAAGCGATGCAAACAATGCAAAAAACTTTCATACAATGCCTGATCATATAAAGAAAATTCTCTACTTAGACGCCCCCGATTTAATTGTAGAAATTGACCACGAACCAATATTCTCTGTAGAAGTTTCAACAGAGGCAGGAACAGGTCATAATGCATTTCAAAGATTTGCTAGACTAGCAGCATCAGTCGAAAATAATGTTCCAGCTTTCTACATTTATCCTGAAGCTGCAATTATTACACGTCAAGATACACCACCAAAATGGGATAAAATAAACCCATTAGTTTTTAAAGCTTTGGATGATGTAATGTCTATTTACAATATTCCTGCACTTCTGTATTATTATCCAAGTGATTATAGAACTCACCCAGATGCTTCTACCTCTACAAATCAATTAAGTAAAGGAATTTTACACGACCCAAACAGGAATTATTCAGGCAGCCCATTAGGAACTGATACCGAGATGTTAAATATGTTCAACGCAATGAACGAAATAATTGCGGTATTTGAAAGACACGGAATAGTTAAAGGTAGAGAAAAACTCCTTAGCAATAGAACAGTAATTGCAAGAAGGACTTATATGAATCAGGAATTTACGAATAAAGGAGGTCATTTAAATATGTCTCCCTTATCCGCAACAATTAAAATTCCTACTCAATACTTGTTAAACTACCTTTCTCAATTTGAAAACGCCAATTACTCAATTGGTGAATTATTAAGAAGTCGTGATGAAACTATCATTTACAAAGTAAATGCAGCTTTTAGAGGTGACCCTTACCCAGGTGCCTTAGCCGCAATTGACTACTTACTTTGTAGAGAAGGAAAGACATTTGAAGAAAGACGATTTAACCTTGTTCTTGCTTGGTCTGATATTAATATTGATGATGCGAATCAAACAATTGAACTTCCCGGAACTAAGGGAAAAGTAGATGATTTTGTAAAAGCAGTTCAAGCTAGCGAGAACAAAAATATTCTTTCAAAAGATTATGCTGACATAGCTAATCACGAAATTCCAAGATATTATATGCAAGTTCGATATGGTTCAACCTATTCGAAAGTTAAACATATCCGTGTGTTCTCATATTTTGCAGATGCAATTTTGTTTCCAGACGGTGCTTTATGGAGAGACGCCTAACTATGAGAGAAGAAAGAGTTACAATTAACATATTGAATTGGCTGGAATGTAATGGCTGGAAAATTGTTTGCTATGACTTTCCACAAAGCGGCACAGGGGTTTTACTACACCCAAATTCAGATGAAAGTAGGACTACAAAGAACAAAGGCAGCATAATTCCTGATATTTTGGCAACTAGAAATTCTGTTGCTTTATTCTTTGAAAACAAAGACAGATTTGTGCTGTCTGACTTTGAAAAATTAAAGGAAATAAAAACCATTGGTAACTTCTCAAATTCTTTGAATACAATATTATCAGATTTTAATGTAACATCAATTTACTTCGGTGTTGGAATACCAGCAATCGAGAAACATATTAAAAAATCGCTGGAAAATATTGACGGTATAGACTTTTTAATAAGCACCCTTGAAAACGGAGAAGTACAAATAAACTTTGACAAAAATGAAATCCTACCCTAACAGCCACACACATTGCCAAGTCGCATCAGCCCAAGCTCAAGCCAAAACTTGGCAAAGAGTGTGGCTGTTCCAACGCACAATCGACAGACATTCAATACGAAATATGAACACCGAACGCACAACAGCGGTTTGGCGTAATGGCGGGTGTAGTGCTTCGTATGACAGTTTTGTGGTAGGTTCAAGTGCAGTTCTTCGTTTGAACTTTTGTGCTAAAAATCCGCCACTACGCCAAGCCGCAAAACGTTATTTTATAAAATGGCCCGGTATCCGCCAGAATGGTGGCCCAGTATGGACCAGAATAGCTAAAATGAGCAGAAATGATAGTCAAGTGTTTTTGACTATCATTTATTTATATCAAATATCTTTGTTTATCAATTTTCGGCAGAAATGATTAACAAGCAGTTTTGATATTCATTTATGTACTTCAAATTAGTTTGACGATCATATTAATCAATATTTGACAAACTATATCGTTTGATATTTAAATAATTTAGTATATTTACATCAAATATAATTGAAAAATTATGAATTTTGATAGTGCTGTACAATATCATTATGATAAATTTCCTCCTTTAAAGCTTGATTACAGTCAAATTATAAATCCGCTTTTAGAAGCCACAGATGCTTTAGCTAGGTATGACCAGATGCTAAAGAATATGCATAATAGCGAGATTTTGCTCGCTCCATTAAGAAATCAGGAGGCAGTAATTTCATCCCGAATGGAAGGTACTATTAGTACAATGGATGAAATATTGAAGTTTGAGGCAGATAATGAAACTGACACTGAGGAAGCTAAGAATGTGAGATCTGATGTATTTGAAACGATATTATATCAAAGAGCTCTAAGAAATGCTCAGAAAGCAATAATTGATGGGTACCCACTGTCACAACATTTAGTAAAAACTATACATCAGCAATTACTTTCATTTGGAAGAGGTGCTCAAAAATCCCCTGGTCAATTTAAAATTGAACAAAATTACCTGGCCGATAAGATTAAACAGAAAGTCTTATTCGTTCCAATCAGTCCTGAAAAACTGACTGATGGATTAGAGAGACTATTTGACTATATCAATAATAGTAACGATCCAATATTAGTCAAGACAGCTTTGATGCATTTGGAATTTGAAGCACTCCATCCTTTTCAAGATGGTAATGGGAGGATAGGAAGAATGTTAATAACTCTACTCCTTTGGTCTACAAAAACAATCTCAGAACCTCACTTTTATATAAGTGGATACATGGAAGAAAATAAGGATGAATATATAGATTTAATGAGAACTGTTTCAGAAACTAATGATTGGGAAAAATGGTGTGTTTTCTTTTTTAATGCAATTGAAAAGCAGGCGGTTAGGAATCTGGAGATAGCCGAAAATATTAAAAGTTTATATGAAGAAATGAAACATATATTTTCTGACACATTATCATCAAAATGGAGTGTAAATGCATTAGACTATATTTTTACAAACCCAATATTTAGAAATAATAGATTTACATCAAATAGTGGAATCCCCGGACCAACAGCGTCAAGATTTACTCGGATGTTACTAGAAAAAGAACTCATAAGGACAATAGAAGAGGCATCAGGGAGAAGACCGGCTCTATACGCTTTTGAACCATTATTAAAATTAGTAAGAGTATAAGATAAGGAAAGAAATTATTGCAAAAACGTCATAGGCTACATTGTAAAATCAAACATTGCCTCTATTGACAAAATAGAAATTGAATATGCACCAAAACCGAATGAACAAAAGATTAATTGCTAAAGTTTCAACACTTCAACCCTATAATACTCCCGCAAATTCAGACCACTTGGTAAATTTAATAAAATGATTAATTTTACTCGTATGAACACAAGCAGGAAAAAAACACAGTGCCTCTTTTAAGGCGTAAGTAGCCATTGAGGCTATTAAGGAACAGGAGACTCTTAGTGATCTGTCTAAACGCTTTGGGATCCACCCGCAAATGATTTCAAACTGGAAGAGAGGGTTTCTCTCTCGCAGTCCTGAGATCCAGATTGTAAACTTAGTGTCTGCAGACAATGCGAACTGCTTGGCTTGAACAGGAGTTCTGTTTATTATAAACCTGTTGAAGAGAGTTCCGAAGAGCTTGATCTGATGCTCAAGATGGATAAGGAGTATCATGAGCATCCTACTTATGGGAGTTATGACCATTTATCCAGGGAAAATCTCAGCAATTTGGGGATGGCAAAATACATTCATTCATACAAACTCAGAGGGTTAGACATAACACATTCAAACCAGGTTTGGGGCATTGATATTACACACATTCCAATGGAGCGCGGGTCTCTTTATCTTACAGCAATTATTGATGTTTACAGCCGAAGGAATCACAATTAGCATGGATGGCAGAGGCAGGGCTCTTGATAACATTTATATAGAAAGATTTTGGAGAACAATTAAACAAGAGTACATTTACATTTGGCCGGCTGAGGATGGAAGCACACTTGTAAAGGGCATAAAGGAGTACATGAACTACTACAATAATCAAAGAACTCACCAAAGTCTTGATAGAAAAACACCTTATGACTGGTATGAATTTGCAGCATAGGATTTAAACATAAAAAACATCCCCGGTGGTTAAAATGTGGGGAGTATTTTAGGGAAGTGCCCTAATTTGGCTTCTTTATATTGTTTTTCACAAAAAAAATTAAAAACTAACAAAATATGTCAAACATCATATACTTTTCACACGGAGGGGGACCATTACCCGTATTGGGAGAACCAAGCCACAAAGAGATGGTCTCATTTATGAAGAGGCTTCCGGATGTGATTAACAAACCTGAAGCGATAATTGTTATCAGCGCACACTGGGAAGAGCAGGTTCCTGCAATAATTGAAAGTGAAAAGCCAACACTTCTATACGACTACTACGGATTCCCAAAAGAGGCATACGAATTAAACTATAACTTCCCCGGGAACATAGAATTAGCAAGCCTAATTAAAAAATTATTTGAAAATGCAGGAGCTCCACTGAAAATTGACAACAGGCGGGGACTGGATCATGGCGTATTTATACCAATGCTTATGATGTACCCTCAGGCGGATATACCTGTTGTGCAAATGTCATTATTGTCGGACCTGGATCCGGAAAATCATATAAAATTGGGAACGGTTCTTGGTCAGTTAGCCGATAGAAATGTATTAATAATAGGTTCAGGATTCTCTTTCCATAATATGAGAGCCTTTGACTGGAGTGGTGCAAATAAAAAAGATGAAAGAAATGATTGTTTTCAGGATTGGCTGATAGATGTTTGCACCGGAGATTATTCTAAGAGTCAAATTGAGAGTAAATTAATAGATTGGGAAAATGCTCCATATGCCAGATATTGTCATCCCAGAGAGGAGCATCTTCTTCCTCTTCATGTATGTTATGGTGCAGCAACCAAAAAAGGGGAACTTATTTTTGATAACTATATTCTAGGTAAAAGAGCAATTGCAATAAAATGGTAATATATGAATTATAATTTACGGGAAGCTATGTTCAGGCTTTGGTATTGGTATGTTAATAGAGCAGACAAAAATGCAGAGGTGCTATTCATGAACTTTGGGTATAGTGACAAACAATACAGAGTTGAGATAGATGAACAATGCGAACCTAACAGGTACCCTATACAGTTATATCACCATTTAACTAATGAGGTAGAGATAAAAAACAGAGACATAATAGAGATTGGTTGTGGCCGAGGCGGTGGTCTGCATTATATCACCAGAAACTTTTTACCAAATTCAGCCAAAGGGATAGATATTAATAAGCAGGCAGTCTCATTTTGTAACCGATTTTATAATCATAAAGGGTTAACATTTGCTCAAGGAGATGCTCAGAAGCTCCCTCTTTCTGATAATTCTTGCGATGTACTAATTAATGTGGAATCATCTCACCGTTATCCTCGTGTTAATGAATTTCTTAAAGAGGTTACCCGCATATTGCGTCCCGGAGGTCACTTTTTGTATACCGATTTCAGATACGACCATGAGATGGAAGAGATGAAGAGGCTTATTAAGACAAGTGGAATGACTATCATTAAAGAAAAGATGATTAATAAAGAGGTGATTACCGCTCTGGAGTTAGATGATTTGCGCAAACGAAAACTTATAATAAAACTGGCACCCGGATTTCTCCACAAGATAGCCTTTAATTTTGCCGGAGTTATTGACTCTGTTACATACAATCAATTTGTCTCAAATAAGTATGTTTATTTTAGTTATGTGTTAAAAAAGGAACAATAGATATGACGAATTTTTTTAAACTATTATTTACAGCATTTTGTATACTGGCTTTAACTAACCTTCATGCTCAGAAAAAGGTCACTTACGGAAAAAGTACTTTTACAGTTTATAAACCACTCACGGATCTGGCGCCTACTGAGCCTTCCGGGTTTGTACCGGATATCCCGGGATATACCCGTAAAAGCACAAACTATGGCCCCGGAACATACTATGTATACGCACCAGGGAATGTTCCCAAGACAAGCTACAAATGTATACTCACTGAAATACGCGACTGGATTGCATACAGACCGGAGGAGGTAAAAGAGTTTGCTGCAAAAAGGGGATTAGAGCAGGTTCCCGATAAAGAGATGAAAAAGCTTTTTAAAAACACAAGACTTCCAAACAGCGGATTGATGTATAAATTGACTGAGGATTCATGGATTTGGTTCTATGTAAAAGGGCTGCAGAACTGCGGTCCTAAAGCATGGGCATCCAATGAAGAGTATGTTCTGGGTGTATCATATATTGTTAAAGTCCCTCAGGAAACAGAGGCTATTCTTGATAGGATATATCGCTTCTGGAATGATGGTGTTCGTTTTTCTGATTTTGCGACAGTAAGTCAGTCAAACTTCAAGACAAGACCCACAGCCCCGACGGATCAAAATCCCAATAACTTTACCATAGGAGATGTTTTAAACAGGGAGAAGGGCTTCTACAGGTTGTCATTTGAGGGGGGACCTCCCACCTATGTATGGCATAGTTATGCTAAGGTTGTTGAGACAAATATGAAGAAGCCGGATTTTGATATCTCCGGATCTGCCGGATATGAAGACCTTTTCACTGCTTTTGACTACTCACTGGATGCTGTGAAAGTAGGGCAAAACATCTACTTTAGTTATAGTGTGAACTCAAACTTCCTGCAAGATATTGTACCGGGAGTTACCTGGCAGAAAGAGATGGCCGGCAGAAAGGAGAGTGAGGCGCAAAGAAAGATTGAAATGCAAAAGCTGAATAAACAGAACGCAGCCGCCCTTGAAAAATATTACAAAGAGATTCTTTAACCGGGGCTGGTTGCAAACGAATAATATGGCACAAGAGATTGAAAGGAAATTTCTGGTTAAGTCTGAGGACTTTAAGAGAGAGGCCTCCAAAGAGACTCGTATTATACAGGGCTACTTATCATCTGTTCCGGAGCGCACTGTTAGGGTAAGAGTTAAAGGAAAAAAAGGCTACATAACAGTAAAAGGTGTCGGAAGTGAAAGCGGTGCTTCCAGATTTGAATGGGAGATGGAGATTCCTGTCAAAGATGTTGAGGATCTGTTGAAAATTTGTGAACCGGGTGTTATTGATAAAACACGATATGAAATAAAAGCCGGGAAGCACACTTTTGAAGTAGATGAATTCTATGGAGACAACAACGGTTTGGTTGTTGCTGAAATTGAACTTGAATCAGAGAGCGAGGTATTTGCTAAGCCGGACTGGCTGGGAGAAGAGGTAACCGGTGATGCCAGATATTACAACTCTATGCTGATGAAGAATCCTTATACTAAGTGGTAATTATGAAACCGGGTCCACCCTCTGAGGGTTAACAGGGGGTGGACTTTTTTCTAAAATTAAACAGCTATATGAATACTGCAAACGATAATGTGCACGATGTTCTTGATATGATCAACTATCGTGTGGAAAAACTTAAGAAGAATAAAAAAGAGATCAAGATACTATCTGATCGTTCAAAAACGAAATGAAAATCAGAATGATCTGAAGAAATACAGAATAGTACTCAACAAAGATGGTATTCAGAAGATTGAAACTATTTCTGATGGTCAAACAGCTTAAAAATCTAATATTCCCTATATTTACCGTAAAATCTTCTATATGACATTTCAGGAAATAATCCACTACAGACGCTCTGTTAGATATTACAAAGATTTACAAATAGATGCAGAGAGGGTTAGGAATTGTCTTGAGCTGGCTTCACTCTCCCCAAATAGTTCAAATATGCAGCTTTGGGAGTTTTATCATATTACAAATGCTGATACACTGGAGAAGTTGGCATTTGCCTGTCTTAATCAGCAGGCAGCAACAACTGCTAAGCAAATGGTGGTTTTTGTTACAAGACAAGACCTCTACAGGAAGAGAGCAAAACAAATGATTGAACTTGAGTCCCGGAATGTGTTGAAAAACAGCCCAAAAGAGAAGCAGCCAAAGAGAGTTAAAACATGGGAACTTTATTATGGTAAAGTAATTCCGATTCTTTATTCGCGATTCTTTGGAATTCTGGGAATAATCAGGAAAGTAGTGGTGTCAATTGTAGGCCTTTTCAGACCGGTTACTTACCAGGTATCAGAGTGTGATGTGAGGGTTGTAGTCCATAAGACTTGTGCATTGGCTGCCCAGACATTTATGCTGGCTATGGCAAATGAGGGATACGACACTTGCCCCATGGAGGGTTTGGATAGCAGGAGAATTAAGAAAATTCTAAAATTACCATATGGAGCAGAGATTAATATGGTTATATCCTGCGGAATAAGAGAGGAGAGAGGTGTGTGGGGAGATAGAGTGCGAGTTCCGTTTGAAGAGATTTACAAAAGAGATTGAGAATTAGTTATGTTTGAAAACGGGGAAAAGATTTGCATTTATGGAATAGGTGGTTTTGGCAGAGAGGTGCTTTGCTGCTTAATAGATATAATTGCACAAACTTCTGTAAAAATAGAAGAAACCGTCTGTTTTATGGTAAGTGACAACTATTATAAGGAAGATAAAGTAATGGGTGTTAATGTTATTCCTCAATCTAAATTTGAGCCGGAAAAATTTAAAGTTGTTGTTGCCGTTGGTGATCCTGTTTTAAGACAAGGAGTCGTTAATACATTGCCTCCAGAGACCAGATATACTAAGATTATCCATCCAGGTGCGGTAATTTCACGATGGGTTGAGATAGGCGAGGGAAGTATAATTACTTCAGGTGTAATTTTAACATGCAATATCAGAATCGGGAAACATGCTCATTTGAATTTGCATTCAACCATAGGGCACGACTGCACTATAGGTGATTATTTCACTGCGGCGCCGGCAGCTAACATTAGTGGAAAATGCCAGATTGGTGATTGTGTCTATTTTGGTACAAACTCCTCTGTCAGAGAACGAGTTAAAATTTGCAGTAATGTTACTATAGGAATGGGTGCGGTTGTTGTGAAAGATATAGCTGAGGAGGGAGTATACATCGGTAACCCTCTTAAAAAACTCACTAAATAATTATAATCAAAACGGATAATTTTTATATGGATGCAATTACTAAAGATGAAATAGTTAAATCAATTGCTCCAGTTAATGGCAAATACTTCAGGATTGATAATCCTGATGATTACGCCCAAAAGATTATTACTCTTGGGAAGGCTCTTACTATAAGAGATTCAGATAAAAAATTGATGTCATATATTCTCTATTATGATAATATGCCGGATATATTTATTTCAATGATCTGGACAAGAGAAGATTACAGGGGAAGAGGATATGCCCGGTCACTTATTAAAGAATTAATAGCTAAAACTTCAAAAGATATCACCCTGGAGGTGTCACCTGACAATCCTGCAAAAAACTTATACTCAGATTTTAAGTTTAATACAGAGGGGGTTAGCCAAGGGAAGCTAATTATGAGATACCCACGAAGGCTGGCTATAATGCAGCCATATATTTTCCCTTATGTTGGATATTTTAATCTGATAGAGGCGTCAGATAAATTCATATTCTATGATGATACTAATTATATAAACAAGGGATGGATCAACAGAAACAGAATACTAATGAATAATTCTGATCTTCTTTTTACTATTCCTCTGGAAAAGGCAAGTCAGAATAGGCAGATTAATGATATAAAGCCAATAATTGAATCTGGTTATACAAAGAAATTCTTCTCCCGGATTGAGCATTCCTATAAGAAGGCTCCATATTACTCAGATACTCTGGAGGTATTAAACAGTGTTTTTGCCTCCAAATGTGATTCTATTGCAGATCTTGCAATAAACTCTGTCGTTTCTGTCTTTTCTTATTTGGGTAAAGATATACGGTATACAAAATCATCGCTTTTATCTCCACCAACCATAGGAATGGAGAAGTCAGACAGATTAATACAAATCACAAAGAATTTAAACTACGATAAATATATAAATTCAATTGGCGGACAGGATTTATATGACAAAGTGTATTTTAATGATCGAAATATTAAGCTCGACTTTATTCGCCCTGAATTAGTAGAATATAAACAGTTTGGTGACACCTTTGTTCCGTGGCTATCTGTAATTGATATACTAATGTTTAATGATAAACAGTCTGTGAAGAAGATGTTTAATTCATACAGCATTATTTAAAACTAAAGATTATGAAAATAATTAACAGACTTTATACATTTTCTCCTAAGCAGAATGTTGATGAAATTTCAAAAAGATTAAAAAAATTCTTTAATAAGAATATATCAGAAAACGCATTGGGGGTTAACTTTCTTGAAGAGATAACTATCTCTCCCGGTGAATGGAAAAACACGAAACAGACTAATTATACCGGGATTGATTTTTCTGATATTGAATTCTTTGAAGAAGAAATATTAAGAAAGGTTGAAGAGAGCCTTCAAGGAAAGATTGAGGGGACAGATGATTTAAAAAGCGAGATGTCTTATAAGGACAGAGCCTTCCTAAATGGGATAATCAGAAGAGCAAAACCTAAAACCATTGTGGAAATAGGCCTTAGCGCCGGTGGAAGCACTTCAGTAATCCTGAATGCAATCAGAGATATAGAGGACTCAAAGCTATATTCATTTGATTATAACACAAATTGGTACAGAGATCAAAATTCCGGTCAGGACAAGGGAAGGAAATCTGGCTTTCTTGTTCATCAGATAGTTCCTGAGTTAACTTCTAAATGGAAGCTCTGCACAGGTGGAGTTCCATGCAAGTATTTTGATGTACTGCCTGCAGATGGAGTGGATGTTTGCTTTATAGATACGGCGCATATTAGCCCCGGTGAACATCTTAATATTCTTGAGATACTCCCTCTTATGAAAAAGAATGGCATAATTATTTATCACGATACTTCATATCACACACTTCGTTTTGAGATTGGAACAACAAACTGCGTGTCAATTAATACACTCAGCGGAGAAAGGATTATTCTTAAATCAGAGAATACAGCAGGGTTACCAAATATTGGTGCAATAATACTGGATGAAAATGTTGATAATGTGCTTTATCCTCTGTTTTCCAACATAAGTCTCCCCTGGTATTATAAAATTTCAACAGAAGATTTTCATGAGATGTATAAACATTTCTCAAAATATTATTCAAATGAGTTAGTTAGGATTTATGTTTATTATACTCTTTTTTATATGAATGGAGGTTTAAAAAATAAAGAGAGTGCATCCTTAATAGCAGAATCGGCAATTAAAAAGCTTTCTGTCTGAAATTTTTCTAATAAAAGTTGCAATAGTTAGTACGTACTAACTATATTTGCAATATGAAAAAATTAATTAATGTCATATCTGATATCTCTTCATTTATCGGGAATATTGAGGAAGAGGCAAAAGAGCAGTTTAACCTGCTTCATCTTACCTCCAATCAGATGAACTATCTGGAGGTCATTCATCAGCTGGATAATCCAAATATTACAGAGCTGGCTCAGCAGTTAAAACTGTCAAAGCCAACAGTAAAAGTCGCAGTTGACAAATTGATAGATAGGGAATACATATATAAGATCAGATCAGACCTGGACAGAAGGAGTGCTCATCTTCATCTTACCGAAAAAGGCAAATTGATTAATCAGATGCACGACTACGCTCACAAAAAGATAGCCGAAATATTTCTTAGAAAATTAAACGAAGAGGAAATTAAAGTGCTGGAGGATTTATTGTTGAAAGTTTTAAGAGAGAGATAATTTTTTTAAATAAATAGTTAGTATATACTAACAATATATCAATGAAAACAACATTTAAAATCGAAGATCTTAAAGGCCTTACTCAAAAGGAGGTTAATCAAAAACTTACAAGCGAGGGTTACAATGAATTGCCTTCATCAAAACCAAAAAACCTATTCCAGATTGCTTTGGGAGTAGTAAAAGAGCCAATGTTTCTACTATTGGTAACATGTGGAACGCTATATCTTTTTCTTGGGGATATTCAGGAGGGGCTAATGCTGCTGGGCTTTGTAATTGTAATTATGGGAATAGAGTTTTTTCAGGAGAGAAAAACGGAAAAAGCACTTGATGCACTGAAGGATTTGGCAAGTCCGAGGGCTTTAGTAATAAGAGATGGAGAAACCTTTCGTATTGCCGGAAGAGATGTTGTTACAGATGATATAGTTATTCTGAAAGAGGGCGATAGAGTACCTGCTGATGCAATGGTTCTTAGCTGCCTCAATTTATGCGCAGATGAGTCCCTCTTAACCGGAGAGCCGGTTCCGGTGAGGAAAAGAGAGTGGAGATCAGGAGACCGGGAATTTTTCCCGGGCGGCGATGAACTACCTGTTGTGTATTCAGGATCAATGATTGTTCAGGGTAGTGGAATCGTAAAGGTCGTTGCTACCGCACTTAATACAGAAATCGGTAAAATCGGGAAAGCTTTGCAATCTGTAAAAGATGAACCTACAAGATTGAAAAAGGAGATTAGTAAACTGGTAAAAAGGCTTGCAATACTTGGGTTATTATTGTGTATTCTTGTCATTGTTATATACACTATCACCAGAGGAGATCTCCTTAATGGTTTTCTTGCAGGGATAACTCTTGCAATGGCTATGCTACCGGAAGAGTTTCCTGTTGTATTAACAATCTTTTTAGCACTTGGAGCCTGGAGAATGTCAAAAAAGAGTGTTCTTACCCGTCATCCTGCAGCGGTAGAGACTTTGGGGTCAGCAACAGTTCTGTGCACTGATAAAACAGGAACACTAACCCAAAATAAGATGACAGTAACCTCTCTTTTCAATGGCATTGAATTTTTTGGGGATAACACAGGGGAAAATTTATCTGAGCCGTTTCATGAAATAATTGAGTATGGGATTTTATCCAGTCAGGCTAATCCTTTTGATCCCATGGAAAAAGCTATTCTTAATGCCGGGGAAAGATATTTGCAAAACTCAGAGCACATTCACATTGACTGGGTAATGGAGAAGGAGTATCCTTTGTCAAAAGAGCTGCTTGCAATGTCAAGGGTCTTTTCAAGCAGTGATATCAACAGAAAAGTTATTGCAGCAAAGGGGGCGCCGGAAGCAATTTTTGACCTTTGCCATTTGGATAATAACTCAGTTAAGAGATATTCAGAAGCCGTCGGGAATATGGCATCCAAAGGGTTAAGAGTTCTTGGGGTTGCAAAAGCAAATGTTCTGGATAAAAATCTTCCGACAGAACAACACGATTTTGATTTTGAATTTATTGGTTTAATTGGGCTCTCTGATCCGATAAGGGATAATGTAGCAGGAGCTGTTGCCGAATGCTATAAAGCCGGCGTCAGAGTGATTATGATTACCGGCGATTATCCCGTAACAGCATCCAATATAGGAAAAGAAATAGGAATTAGTAATTACAGAGATATTATTACAGGTAGCGAACTGGAACAGATGTCAGAAGATGAACTTCGCAGACGGATAAAAGAGGTAAACATTTTTGCCAGGGTTGTTCCGGAGCAGAAACTCAAAATAGTAAATGCCTTGAAAGCCAATAATGAAATTGTAGCTATGACAGGTGACGGAGTGAATGATGCACCTGCTCTTAAAGCTGCAAATATTGGTATTGCAATGGGTGAAAAAGGGACAGATGTTGCCCGCGAAGCATCTTCGTTAGTTCTTATGGATGATAACTTTTTGTCTATAGTTGGAGCAATAAGAATGGGCAGAAAAATATTTGATAATCTTCAAAAAGCATTAGCCTATATATTTGCTATACACGTACCAATTGCGGGGCTATCTTTAATTCCTGTTTTTTTTGCAGAGTTGCCGCTAATATTGTGGCCGGTTCATATTGTATTCCTTGAATTGATTATTGATCCGGCCTGTTCAATAATTTTTGAAGCTGAACCGGAAGAAAAGAATGTTATGTCCCGGCCACCAAGGAAAATAAATGAACCTTTTTTTGGGATTAAAAAGATTATTCTGAGTTGTTGTCAGGGATTGGGTATTTTACTTGTCAGCTTAGCAGTTTACTTCACGGGGATAAAAATGGGATACTCATCAAATGGTGTCAGGACCCTAACTTTTGTAACCCTGATTGTTTCAAATATTGCCGTTATCCTATCAAACAGATCATGGACAACAAACATCTTTAAAATAATGATAACGCCAAATAAAGCTGTGAAGTGGGTAACAGGCGGAGCTATTTTTTTTCTTTTCTTAATCATGGAAGTCCCTTTTTTGCTAACTTTATTCCAGTTTGAAAAAATAACAATCCCTGAATTAATAGTTTGCATTGCTGCAGGTATGTCATCTGTGGTATGGTTTGAAATTTACAAGCAGATTAAGAGTTCAAAAGAGGTTATTTGTACATGAAAAACTGAATTAATGTACTAATTGATTTATAAATCATTATTTTACAATTATGCTTGGAAAGATAGTTGATTTCAGCATAAAGAATAAACTTATTGTTATTCTTTTCACTTTATCTGTAGCTGCATTTGGGCTCTATTCGGTATTCAGGATATCAGTGGGAGCAGTCCCGGATATAACAAATAATCAGGTTCAGGTAATTACTACCTCTTCAAACTTGTCCACTCAGGAGATAGAGCAATACATCACTGCTCCTGTAGAGATGGAGATGGCAAATCTTCCCGGAGTGAAGGAGATCAGATCAGTATCAAAATTTGGAATATCACTTGTTACAATCGTTTTCAGCGATAAAACAGGGACATATCTCCCAAGGCAGCTGATTGCCGAGAAAATTAAAGTTGCGTCGGAAAAAATTCCACAGGGATTTGGTGAGCCGGAGATGGGGCCTATTACAACGGGATTGGGGGAGATTTATCAATACACACTGGATACAAGGGAGGGATATGAAGACAAATACTCTCCAACCGATTTGAGAACGATTCAGGACTGGATTGTAAAAAGGAGACTATCCGGCATAAACGGAGTTGTGGAGATAAACAGCTGGGGAGGGTATCTTAAGCAGTATGAGGTTGCAGTGGATCCTGTAAGACTTGCCTCAATGAATATCTCTCTTATGGAGATTTTCAACTCCCTCGAAAACAATAACAGCATTTCAGGAGGAGCATACATTGAAAAGACAAATCAAAGCTATTTTATCAGGGGTGATGGTCAGGTTAAATCCGTAGAGGATATTGAAAATATTGTTGTAAGGAGTATTGACGGGAATCCCGTTATTGTAAAAGATGTTGCTAAAGTAGGATTCGGCCATGCAAACAGATTTGGTGCAATCACTGCTAATGGAAAAGGGGAGACTATTCTGGGGCAGGTTATGATGCTGAAGAATGCCGATTCTAAGGAGGTAATTAAGGAGGTTAAGACAAGGGTCGCAGAAATACAGGAGAACCTGCCGGAGGGGATTTTTATAAACCCCATTGTAGACAGAAGTGAACTGGTGGCAAAAACAACATTTACTGTAGTTGAAAATCTGATACTTGGGGCATTGATAGTGATGCTGACAGTACTGCTGCTTCTTGGAAACATAAGGTCAGCGCTGGTAATAACCTCCATGATACCTCTCTCTCTCTTGTTTACTATATCAATGATGTTCATTTTTGGTGTAGATGCAAATCTGATGAGTCTTGGTGCTCTGGACTTTGGGATTATAATTGACGGAGCAGTTATAATTGTTGAATATATTGCACTTAGAATGCTTATAAGGAGAAGTGATTTTGAGTTTCTCAACAGTGAAAAAAGGCTGGACTTAATGGACTCAATATCTTTTGAGGGGGCAACCAAAATGATGAAGTCTGCAATTTTCGGACAAATTATTATACTTATTGTTTTTATACCAATTCTCTCTCTTACAGGGGTAGAGGGTAAGATGTTCAGGCCAATGGCTCTCTCGTTCTGCTTTGCAATACTCGGTGCTATGATTATGGGACTGACATGGCTCCCTGTAGCAACCTCTCTGTTCCTCAGGCCATCCCTGAAAAACAGGAAAACAACATCAGACTGGGTAATGAATATTGCCTTGAAATCATACACCCCGGTTATTAAATGGGCCTGTTGTAATAAGAGAAAAGTTTTGCTCGCAGCCCTGCTCTCTTTAGTTTTAACATTTTTTCTCTTTACCAAAATCGGCGGGGAGTTTGTTCCAACACTGGACGAGGGTGATTTTGTCATTCAGCCGGTATTAAAAACCGGAACATCTCTGACTAAGACTATCGAGACCACTACAAAAATGGAGCAGATATTAAAGAGTAATTTTCCCGAAGTTGATAAAATTGTGAGCAGAATAGGTGCGGCAGAAGTTCCGACAGATCCAATGTCTATGGAGGAGATTGATATGATTATCAAGCTTAAACCAAGAAAAAAATGGGTAAGTGCAGATACTAAGGAGGAACTTGCTGACAAATTCAAAGAGGCACTCTCAGTAATCCCGGGTATAGAATATGAATTTACTCAGCCTATTGAGATGCGTTTTAATGAACTAATTACCGGTGTGAGATCAGACATTGCCATTAAGATATTTGGGGACGATCTGGAATATATTAACATGAAAGCCAGTGAGATTAAAAATCTTATTTCAGGTATTCCGGGGGCAAGTGACATAATAATGGAGAAAACGGCAGGACTTCCTCAAATTAAAGTGGAATATGACCGTGATAAAATAGCATATTATGGTCTTGATATAAAAACACTTAACAGATATCTCTCTACTGCATTTGGAGGAGAGGCAACCGGAGTCGTTTTTGAAGGGGAGAAAAGGTTTGATATGGTTGTAAGATTTGACAAAAACAGCCGAACAGATATATCAGATATCAGACAAATGAGAGTATCCCTCCCGCAGGGGTATCAAATTCCATTGTCAGAGCTTGCTGATATTCAATATACAGAAAGCCCGGCCAAAATCTCCCGGGAGAATGCTCACAGAAGGGTTGTGGTGAGTGTAAATGTACGCAACCGGGATCTGCAGTCTGTTGTGGATGATATAAGGTCTTCAATTGATGAAAACATTATACTTAAACCCGGGACTTATGTAAAATTCGGAGGACAATTTGAAAACTTGCAAAATGCTACAAACAGGCTGCTTATAGCTGTTCCGGTAGCTCTGCTGTTAATATTTATTTTCCTCCATTTTGCATTCAAATCATTTAAAGACGCAATTATGATTTTTACTGCAATTCCCCTTGCAACAGTAGGTGGTGTTTTGTTGCTGTGGATCAGAGGTATGCCATTCAGCGTATCTGCCGGTGTGGGCTTTATTGCTTTGTTTGGAATAGCAGTACTTAACGGAATTGTGCTAATTGAGCATCTAAAAGATTTAAATGAGAGAAAAAGTATGTCTATCAGGGAGGTAATACTTAATGGAACAAAAGACAGGCTAAGGCCTGTGATGCTTACTGCAGGAGCTGCTGCAATGGGTTTCCTGCCGATGGCTATCTCAACAGGAGCCGGAGCAGAGGTGCAACGGCCCCTTGCCACAGTTGTAATTGGTGGGCTCTTTACATCTACCATGCTTACTATGATAGCTTTACCTCTGTTATTTGAGATATTCTATAATGTTATTGGAATAAAATTTTTCCCTCTAAGATTTATCAGAGCTAAACATATTATGATGTTTCTGTTAATAGCCACTCCTTCTTCAGCAATATTTGCTCAGCCGGGAGAGCTGAAAATTAATGAAGCAGTTGATATTGCTCTTAGGAATAATAAAGAGCTAAAGGCATATGCACTAAGAACAGAGGCAAAGGAGGCTCTGAAATCCTCTGCGCTTTTATTTGATAAGACAACTATCACTTACGGAACAGATCAAAATAATATTGCTGAAAACAATCACCCTCTGAGAGTTTGGGGTATTACCCAGAATTTCACCTCCCCTGCACAATATTTTGCTGAAAAAAACATAAAGGGGGCTGAATACGAGATATCAGCTGCCGAATATAAATTGCAGGTAATAGAACTGATAAAAAATGTCTCTTTAAAATATATTGAACTGCAGGTTGAACAGGAGAAGCTGACAAACTTTAAAGATATAGAGAGTCTCTATACAAAAATTTTAAACGGAGCAGAATCTAGGCGCAAAAACGGTGATATCAGTCAGCTTGAGCTGCTTACAATCAAAGCAAAACATCAGAGTGTAAAGAACCAGGTCAATGAGTTAAAATTCAATATAAACGATATATTTAACAATTTAAAGATTCTCATGGGTTATCAGGATACATTCTACCTGTCAGAAGATTTAAAAATTATAGAATATGTGGATAAAGATATTGAACTGTCAACCTTCTTTATATTACAGAAAAAGCGGGAGGCATTTGACAGAGCAAATATTGCAATGGAAAAAAGCAGATTACTTCCCGATATTTCAATTAATTATTTCCGGGGTACAAATACTTATGAAAACTCAAAGATATATCACGGATTTGAGGCAGGTGTAGCAATACCTCTCTTCTTTAATGCCCAGAGATCAAAAATAAGGGCCTCTAAAATTGCCCTGGAGGCGACAAGAGAGTTAGCGGATTATGAGAGAGATCTCTTCATGTCAAAGAAAAAAGAGTTGCAAAATTCATATTTTAAATATAAAGAGCTGCTGGATCAGTATAACAGCAGTGGAAAATCACTTTGCGATGAATTAAAAAGAACGTCACAGTTAAGCTATGAAAAGGGTGAAATTGATTTTCAAAAATTTGCAATTAATATTGAAAATGCAATGCAAATAAAAAAGGAGTATCTTGATAATCTTTTGCACTATACAAGAATTACACTCAATCTAAATTATCTCTCTGAATGATATGAAAATAATACAAACTATCAGTACCCTGCTGATTGCAGGTCTTATAACAGCCTGTTCCGGCAGCCAGGCAGAAAATGAATTAAGTTCTGATCTGCTTGAGATAACCAATGATCAGTTTCAGTTTAACCAAATGGAGCTGGGGGCGGTAGATACACATACATTTGAGTCTGTTGTGAAGTGCAAAGGATTAATTATCCCGCTTAAAGAGGGACTTGCACAAGTGAGTGCACCTGTTGGAGGTACAATAAAGAGACTATATCAAAGCAACGGCGATTATGTAAATAAGGGGGCCCCACTGATTGAGATTGGAGGAAATGACATAGTTGATTTGCAAAAGGAGTATGCCGAGGCCTCTGCCGTCTTTAAAAGAGTTGAAAGCGAATATTTGAGGGTTAAGAATCTATATGATGAAGATGTGATATCACAAAAGGATTACAATCTTATTAAATCTGAATATTTGTCTTCTCAGGCAAGATTCAAAGGTTTACAACTAAAGATTGATGCTCTGGAACTCTCCTCTGCAAAAATTGAAAGTGGGGAGCTATATTCCTATTATATAATTAAATCACCAATCCAGGGGCAGGTAATAAATCTGAAAAACTACACCGGAAGTAATATAGAAAATAAAGATTTGATAATGGAGATAGTAAATCCGGATTTAATTCAGATTGAGTTATATATTTTCCCGGATAATGTTTCAGAAATAAAAGTTGGCCAGAGGGTAAAAATTCAATCATCAGACTCAGGGATAAGCAGTGAAGCCCTGATAAAATCAATTGGGAGGGTAGTAGATAAAGAGCGGAGATCAATTAATTGCTATGCAAGTTTAAGAGGATCCGGCCCCAGGTATTTTATATTAAATCAACTGGTAGATTCAGAAGTTATTACCGGAACAGAAAATTTTCCGGCATTACCAAAAGAGGCAATATTGAACAGCGACTCCGGAACTTTTGTGTTATTATTGATAAAAAAAGAGGATAACAAGTATATATTTACAAAAAAAGAGGTTATGACCGGTATTGAGCAAAATGGTTTTGTGCAGGTTGTTGGAGATGGAATTGACGGACCGATATTAACAAAGGGTGGGTATAATCTGTTTTAATATGAATTTAAATGATTTAAACAAGGCTTTAGATGAATTAAACCACGAACGGGAATTATACACAGACCTTTCCAATGCATTGCCGGCGGGTATATACCGATTGCGAGTTTTTAAGGATGTATCTCTTATTGATAAGAAATGGGAAACTTCAACAGATACGCCATATAAGCTGGAATTTGCAAACAACCGATTTTATGAGATTTTGCATATAGATAAAGAGCTCTTTATAAAGAATCCCGGTATCATAAGTGATTTCATTCTTGAAGAGGATAAAGAATCTTTTGTAAGGTTAAATGTAGAAGCGAATTTAAATAAGACCCCCTTTGCATGGGAAGGCAGGTTTAAAATTAATGAGAATCAAATTTGGATACATTTCGAATCAGTTCCTCGTTGTTTGGAAAATGGTGATATAATATGGACCGGAACATTAAATGATGTTAGCAAACGTAAAGCGGCGGAGTTGGAGATTGCTTCAAAAAACATAGAATTAGAAAAACTAAATGCAGAAAAAAATAAGTTTTTTTCAATAATTGCTCACGATCTGAGAAGCCCGTTTAATGCAATAATTGGTTTAAGCGAGCTTCTGGTTGAAGAGATAGATGAAAAGAACTATGAGAATGCTCAGGAATACTCTTCAATTATATTGCAATCGGCCCACAGGGCTATGGCATTGCTTAAAAATCTTATGGAGTGGGCTCAGTTAAAGACCGGCAAAATTGAATACAACCCTGAATATTTTAACATTGTAGCTTTAATAAAAGAGGCAGCCCTTTTGTATAATGAGATTGCAAAGAAAAAAACAATAACTATTGAAGAGAATCTGCCATATTTTTTGTCACTTTATGCAGATAAAGCTATGATAAGTTCTATCCTGAGAAATTTTATTTCAAATGCTATAAAATTCACAATGCCGGGCGGCAAAGTTGTAGTAACAGTTGAAGAAAAACCCAGAGAGATTATTTTTTCTGTTAAAGATACAGGTGTAGGTATTCCAAAAGAGAGAGTTGATGATATTTTTAAGATAGACCATATGTACTCAACTATAGGCACCGATAACGAAAAAGGTACCGGAATGGGTCTGACTCTATGTAAAGATTTTGTCGAAATGCACTCTGGTAAAATATGGGTTGAAAGTGAAGAGGGCATTGGATCATGTTTTTGTTTTTCATTGAATAAAAGCATCTAATTATGAAATTATTAAGCTTTACTATTGTGTTGTTATTATTTATAATAACAGAAAAAACTTCTGCTCAGAAGCTTAGTATTGCCACCTATAACCTGCGCTACGAAAACAGGAGCGACTCTCTAAACGGTAACGGATGGGGGGAGAGATTGCCGCAAATAACTAATCTTATCCGCTTTCACGATTTTGATATATTCGGTTCACAGGAGGTCTTCTACAGCCAACTGACAGATATGCTCGCTATTATGCCGGAGTATAACTACATAGGGGTAGGGAGGAGTGACGGAGATAAATCCGGGGAGTGTTCGCCCATCTTCTATAAAAGAGAGAAATTCAGACTTATTCAAACAGGTAATTTCTGGCTTTCAGAGGCCGATAGTATCCCGGGTAAAGGTTGGGATGCTGCCCTTCCGAGAATTTGTACATGGGGAAAGTTCCAGATAATTGGAAATGGAAAGATACTCTGGTTTTTCAATCTCCATATGGATCATATAGGTAAGATCGCCAGAGAAGAGGGGACCAAACTGGTTCTGGAGAAAATAAAAGCTATGGCTTCAGGCGAACCGGTTATCCTTACAGGAGACTTTAACTATGATCAGAGAGCAAAAGGATACGGAATTATCTATGAATCAGAATTATTAAAAGATACATATGAAACTGCAGAATTGAGATATGCACCTAACGGAACATTCAATAACTTTAACTTACAATACAAAAGCGACAGCAGGATTGACCATATTTTCACGACTAAAGAGTTTAAAGTTGTCAAGTATGGAATACTTACAGATATCTATTGGAGTAAAGCCGATAGTTCCGCACAGGTTGTCAGGATCCCGTCTGACCACTATCCGGTTAAAGCAGAGGTAATCCTTAATTGGTAGAATATGGCAACCGACAAAAACTTTGTAGACTTCATAACAGACCAGCTTGAGAATGTAGGTGAGGTCTCTGTTATTAAGATGTTTGGAGAATATGGAATCTATGCAGATGGCAAAATATTCGGCCTAATATGCGACAATAAACTCTTTATTAAGCCGACACAATCCGGCAGGGAGTTTATTGGAAACCCCGTAGAGGCTCCGCCATATCCCGGTGCTAAGAACAGCTTTCTTATTGAGGATAAATTAGAGGACAGAGAGTGGCTTAGCGAGCTTGTCAGGAGGTCTGTGAAGGAGCTTCCCTTCCCAAAGCCAAAGAAAAAACTAAAACCTATAAAGCAATGAAAAACAAAATAATGGTGATATCTGTTTTGTCAGCACTTATTTTCACCTCTTGCCTAAGTGGAAAAGGAGATTTATCTCTCTCCTCTCCGGATTTGAAAAACAAGATTGAAGTCAATATTCTTAATAACGGAGAACTCTCCTATTTAGTTTTTCATAATGAAATAAAGTTAATTGACACATCCGGGATAAGTTTTGAACTTCAGGGCGGGGATCCCGAACTCCGATACTTTGAGGTACTGAATACTGTTAATTCCTCTTTCAGCGAGACATGGGAGATGCCCTGGGGAGAACAGAGAGAGGTTGTAAATAATTATAATCAACTTCTGATTGAACTTCGGGAGACAATAACTCCTAAAAGGAGGTTAAATATTTATCTCAGAGCATACGATGATGGTGTGGCCTTCCGGTACGAATTTCTGCCTCAAAGAGGTGTGGACAGCCTTATTATAATGGAGGAGAATACTGAGTTCCGTTTTACGGGAGACCATACAGCCTGGTGGATTCCCGGCGACTGGGACAGTTATGAGCACCTCTACAACACAACCAGGATATCAGCCATTGATGCCATGAAGCATAACAATGCACCCGGTCTGGGCTTCACAAATATAATGGATAATGCTGTTCATACTCCCGTCACGATGAGGAGCGATGATGGTATTCATATCAGTATCCATGAGGCTGCGCTAATAGACTACGCAAGTATGACTCTTAAAGTTGATACAGCTGCACTTAAGTTTACAAGTCAGTTGGTGGGTTCAGAGAGGCTGGGTTACAAAGTTAAGAGAGCTCTTCCTTTTAAAACTCCATGGCGATATATTCAAATTGCAGAGAAGGCATCAGAGCTTATTGAATCCAGACTCATCCTTAATCTTAATGAGCCAAATAAACTGGGAGATGTCAGCTGGGTTAAACCTATGAAATATATGGGTATCTGGTGGGAGATGCACATTGACAAAGGGAGTTGGGACTATGGTATGACGCTGAATGAGAAAACGGGGAAATGGATTGATACCGGAAAGGCTCACGGAAAACATGCTGCCACAACAGAGAATGCCAAGCATTACATTGACTTTGCCTCTAAAAATGGTATAAAAGGGCTTCTTATTGAGGGGTGGAATACCGGATGGGAGCGATGGACAGGTTTTGAGGAGAGGGAGGGAATATTTGATTTTATGACACCCTATCCCGATTATGATATTGATGAGGTGGTCAGATATGCTAAAGAGCGAGGAGTTGAGATAATAATGCATCATGAGACCTCTTCCGCACCAAGAACATATGAGCAGCAGATGGATACAGCATATGCACTTATGCAGCGATTAGGCATCGGCTCAGTAAAGTCTGGCTATGTAGGCAGGATAATACCAAATGGGGAGCACCATCACAGCCAGTGGATGGTAAACCACTATCAGAGGGCTCTTGAAAAGGCTGCAGAGTATAAAATAGCGGTAAATGCACACGAACCAATAAAAGCCACCGGACTGAGGAGAACTTATCCAAATGCAATTGCAAGAGAGGGGCTGAGAGGGCAGGAGTTTAATGCATGGTCTCCGGACGGAGGAAACCCTCCGGAGCATATCTCAATAGTTGCATTTACAAGGATGCTGGCAGGGCCAATAGATTTTACACCGGGAGTCTTTGATATATCACTTCCCACAAAGCCAGACAATCAGATTAACACAACCCTTGCACATCAGCTTGCACTATATGTGGTAATTTACAGCCCAATTCAGATGGCCTGCGACCTGCCTGAGAACTATGAAAATCAACCCGCATTTCAGTTCATAAGAGATGTTGGTGTAGACTGGGAACAGACCAGGGTTATTGATGGAGAGGTGGGAGATTATGTAGTGATTGCACGTGAGGAGCGAGGGACAAATAATTGGTTTGTGGGAGGGGTTACGGATGAGAATGCAAGAGAGGTAAAGATTACCTTTGATTTTCTGGAAGAGGGTAAAACATATAATGCAACTATTTACAGAGACAGCGAAAAGAGCCACTATAAATTAAATCCAACCTCTATTGAGATAGAGAAGATTGAGTTAACCAAAACTTCGGTTCTTAACCTTAAGATGAAAGAGGGTGGGGGATTTGCAATCTCTATCAAAGAATTGATTCTCTTATAACTGAACACTTACTGGTTTTATGTGTTATAAAAATAAAAACTAACAAAAGGATATGAGTGAAATAGAGGTATTTGATGAAAACAACAAGCCAACATCAGAGCAAAAGAGAGCGGTAATTGATTTTCTTTACGAACATCTTGAGAGGTTTGGGGATAAGAGAGATGACATAGAAAAGGCTATAGATTACGCAGTAAAAAACTCTAACTCTTTTGGGGGATATCTCTTGCTCTCATATGAGGGTCATGATATATCGGCCGCTGTTGTCGTAAACAAAACCGGAATGAAGGGTTATATACCTGAAAATATTCTTGTATATATTGCAACTCATAAAAAATACAGAGGAAGAGGCATTGGAAAGAGATTGATGACTGAGGCTCTCAGGAGGGCTGATGGGAATGTAGCTCTTCATGTAGAACCGGACAACCCAGCTAAGTTTTTATATGAAAAGCTGGGCTTTACCAGCAAATATCTTGAAATGAGATATATAAAAACTAACTGATGGCATACATTACACTAGACTCAAAAAAACTTAAGGCAAACTTTGAATATCTTGATAATATATTTAAGAAAAAAGGTATTAAATGGGCAGTAGTTACCAAGATGTTGTGCGGTCACAGGGAGTTTATCCAGGAACTGCTTAAGTTAGATATATCTCAGGTATGTGACTCAAGGATTTCAAATCTTAAGATGATCAAACAGATAAATCCAAAGGTTGAAACTATTTACATAAAACCTCCGGCAAGAAGAGCTGTTAAGGGAGTTGTTCAGTATGCAGATATTAGCATGAATACTCAAATTGAGACAATTAAACTGCTTTCAGAGGAGGCTAAAAGACAAAATAAAATTCATAAGATTATCATAATGCTTGAGTTGGGAGAGTTGAGAGAGGGAATAATGAGAGATGACTTAATTGAATTTTATTCAAATGTTTTTAATCTGGATAATATCGAGGTGATAGGAATTGGTGCAAATCTATCATGCCTGTATGGAGTATTACCTAATCAGGATAAGTTAATCCAGCTTAGTTTGTACCAGCAGTTGATTGAGGCAAAATTTAACAAAAAGATAGAATTTGTATCAGGAGGATCTTCAGTTACAATTCCACTTATTTTTAAGAATCTGTTGCCAAGCGGAATAAATCACTTCAGGGTTGGAGAGACACTTTTTCTTGGCACAGATGTATATAATGACAGACCACTTAAGAGGATCTCTTCAGATGCATTTCTTCTCTATGCTGAGATAATTGAGTTGATGGAGAAGCCTCAGATTCCTGACGGCGAGATGGGTACAAACCTGGAAGGTGAAGTCGCGACATTTGACAATAAGCTGGCAGGAAAGACAAGCTGCAGAGCCATAATAGATATAGGCTTACTGGATGTTGATGATAAACACCTTACCCCGGCAGATTCAGATATCTCATTTGTAGGGGGCAGCTCAGATATGTTTGTTCTTGATCTTAAGGGAAATAAAAAAGGCTATAAAGTTGGTGATCTGCTGGAGTTTAGACTTAATTATATGTCAGTATTAAGAATTCTGAATTCAAAATACATTGACAAAAAGATTAGAAGAGTCAATTAATCTGAGGAATAGTCAATCTTTTAATAATGTCAGCCATCTCCTCAGTTGAGAACGATGGGGCGTTGTGTGAATTGTATTCAACGGCTTTGGTATTTATTACCTCTCCATATTGAGAGATTTTTAAAAATACTTTGCCATTTTGTGATAACTCTGTTGATTTAGAGATCTCCTCCGCGGTGGCCATCGTTTCGTAAAGTTTCTCTCCGGGACGGGCACCGGTTAACTTTATTCTTGATTTTCTCTCGTCTTCTGATATCACTCCTGAAAATAGAAGTGCACCTTGCGCAAGTGTTTCAATAGTCGCAGATTTCGCCTGTTCAACCATGATCTCCCCGTTATCTCCATATTCGAGTGCCATAAGGGTTAAGTCAACAGCATCTGCAATTGTCATCATAAAACGGGTCATCTCCGGATTAGTAACGGTGAGATCTGCCCCCTCTCTTGCCAGCCTTACAAACAGCGGAATCACTGTTCCGGCAGAGCCCATAAGGTTTCCAAACCGTACAATGGAGCATTTGGGTGAGTACGTTTTTTTGCATTCGGCCAGTACCATTTTCTCCATCAATGCCTTAGTGATTCCCATCGTACCCATGGGAAAGCAGGCTTTATCAGAGCTAATAAATACAATTCGTTCAATGCCGGTCTCTTTCGCTGCATTAAGGACATTTACAGAACCTGTGACATTAACTTCAACCGCCTCTCGCGGATTTGCCTCGCAGTAGTGTACATCCTTAAGGGCAGCAGCATGGATAACATAGTCGGCACCACTCATTACCCTTTTCAAGGCCGATGTGTCCCTTATGTCGCCCTCCCAATCGCTTCTGCAATTTCTTGAAAAAACCCTTACCTCTCTTGCGCCAAGTTCGTTAAGCCTTTTTACCAAAATGCTTCCAAACGAACCGGCTCCGCCGGTCACCACGAATATTTTATCTTTAGTTACCATACATCAAATCTATAAATAAAAAGATTAATTTTATGCCAAATAACTATGTAGTTGACAGGATTAATGAAGGTGTAAAAAAAATAAACGAGTTTAAGGGAGATTATAAAGAACTCGGCAAATTAATTCTAAAATTCTCCAGAGAGACCCTCACTTTTATGGGGATAGGTCTGCAAATTGGTCTTTCATTAGGCTTGGGTGTAGGTGCCTCTATGGATAAAAAAGCTCTTGGAGAGGGTAGACAATTAGATATTGATCTTAAATAAATTAATATTTAACTTAAAAATGAATTTTGAAGGAATAATTATTGGATTAGTAACATTTGTGATAATTGGAATATTTCACCCGCTGGTTATTAAAGCTGAGTACTTTTTTGGCAGGGTAAGTATGTGGATTTTCTTATTTTCCGGGATAGTTTGTGTAGCCTTTTCTCTGATTACTGATAGCTTTTCACTCTCTGCAATTTTAGGAGTACTGGGCTTTACCTGCCTTTGGAGTATAAAGGAGGTTCTTGATCAGGAGAAGAGAGTAAAGGAGGGCCGATATCCCAAAAATCCTAAAAGGAAGTATTAAGCACCTAGATACTTAAGAAGCTCGTAAACGAGAAATACAGGCCAGATAATAGCTTTTAGAAAACCAAGTACACCCATCCAAAAGGTTGTTGCTGTACCAATAAAGTAAATTGCAGCCCCAATAAGGCCAAGACCATAAACTGCACCGGAGGGGGCAGAGTGATAATTTTCATTTTTCATAGTGGGTTATAATTAAGTGATGCGATACAAATTTATAAATGATATTTAGATTATATTTACACTAAGTAAAAAACTTATGCTATGAAAAAGAGAATCGTCAATAATGTTTACTGGGTGGGTAAAAACGACTGGGAACTCAGACAGTTTCACGGGTATGAATATTCAACCCATAAGGGTTCCAGCTACAACTCTTATTTAATTCAAGAGGAGAAAACAGTTTTGATTGACACTGTTTTTCAGCCTTTTTCAAAAGAGTTTGTTGATAATCTGGCGAAAGAGATTGAATTAAAAAGCATTGATTATATCATAATGAATCATGCAGAACCGGACCATAGCGGTGCAATAGCTGAATTGCTGAGATTGATTCCGGGAACACCTGTCTATTGTACTGAGAATGGTGTTAAATCACTGAAGGGGCAGTTCCACGGAGAGTGGAATTTTAAAACTGTTAAAACCGGTGACAAATTAGATTTAGGTAACGGAAAAGAGCTTATTTTTATTCAGGCACCAATGTTACACTGGCCAGACAGTATGTTCTGCTACATGACTAAGGATAATATACTTTTCAGTAACGACGCTTTTGGTCAGCACTTTTGTACAGAACTGCTGTTTAACGACCTTGTAAACCAGTCTGAGCTTTATCAGGAGGCAATCAAATACTACGCAAATATTCTAACTCCGTTCAGCCCTTTGGTTTTGAAGAAGATTGACGAGGTTCTTAAATTTAACCTTCCTGTTGATTTCATCTGCCCAAGCCACGGAGTTGTATGGAGAGATAATCCGGCTCAGATAATACACAAATATGTGGAGTGGGCTTCTGCATATCAGGAGAACCAAATTACAATAGTCTATGAAACAATGTACAATGGAACAAGATCAATTGCAGAGAGTATAGTTAAAGGGATAAATTCAGAAGATCAGGTGGTTGATATTAAGTTATACAATATTGCAACAAATGACCTCAATGATATTATTACAGAGATATTTAAATCAAAAGCTGTGTTTATTGGATCACCAACTGTCAATAATGGGATTATGTCTCATACTGCTGGGTTGATGGAAATGGTTAAAGGTCTTAAATTCAAAGGTAAAAAAGGGGCGGCTTTTGGTTGTTTCGGATGGAGCGATGCTTCAACAAAAATTATTATGAATCTTTTGAAAGAATCTGGATTTGAAATTGTTGGAGAATCAATTAGTTGTAACTGGGGTCCGGACGAGGATGCAATGCAGAGAGCTTTTGATTTCGGGAGGTCCGTAGTATCAAAAAGTGAATAAAGGATGCAAAAGGCGACGAAGCTATCCAGACTTGAAAAAATCAAGCCCCAAATCCTGGAGGGAAAGGGGCTTAATGATAAATATAAAAAGTGAGATCTTTTGATTAACTCTTCAGGTCAAACCGGTCCAGATTCATCACCTTGTTCCAGGCTTTGACAAAGTCTTTAACGAATTTCTCTTTGCCGTCATTGCTTCCATAAACTTCAGAAATGGCTCTTAACTCTGAATGGGAGCCAAAGATAAGGTCAACACGGGTAGCTGTCCATTTAAGTTTTCCTGTTTTACGATCACTCCCTTCAAAGAGCTCTCTATCCTCTGTGAGAGATTTCCAGGAAGTGGACATATCCAGCAGGTTTACAAAGAAGTCGTTTGTGAGAACTTCCGGTCTGTTTGTGAATACTCCATGGTTTGATTTATCTGCATTTGTTTTGAGAACTCTCATTCCTCCAATAAGGGCTGTCATCTCAGGGGCTGTAAGGGTTAGAAGCTGAGCCTTGTCAACAAGAAGCTCTTCCGGAGAGACTCTGAATTTTGCTTTTATAAAGTTCCTGAATCCATCAGCAAGCGGCTCAAGAAATGCGAATGACTCAACATCTGTCTGCTCCTGAGATGCATCCGCTCTTCCCGGTGTGAATGGTACCGTAATATCAAAACCGGCATCTTTTGCCGCCTTCTCTACAGCTGCACATCCTCCCAGAACTATAAGGTCTGCAAGTGAAATCTTCTTGCCATCTTTCTGAGTCTTATCAAATTCCTCTTTAATTGTCTCAAGCTTTGCAAGTACTGATGCCAGTTCCTTTGGATTGTTGACGGCCCAGTCTTTCTGTGGAGCCAGTCTTATTCTGGCGCCGTTTGCGCCTCCGCGTTTATCGGAACCCCTGAATGTAGAGGCCGATGCCCAGGCTGTAGAGACAAGCTCGGAGATAGTCAGCCCGGAGCTGAGAATTTTGCTTTTTAAACTTTTGATATCCTTCTCGTCAACAAGTGGATGATTTACCTCAGGAATAGGATCCTGCCATACAAACACCTCTTTAGGGACCTCGGGTCCCAGATAGCGGTTGCGCGGCCCCATGTCCCTGTGAGTGAGTTTGAACCAGGCTTTTGCAAAGGCCTCTGCAAACTCAAGTGGGTACTCATAAAATCTTCTTGATATCTTTTCGTATGCAGGATCCACTTTAAGGGAGAGGTCTGTTGTAAGCATAGTAGGGTAGTGCCTTTTGCTCTTATCGTGCGCATCAGGCATTATCTTTCCGGCCCCCTTTGCCTCCCACTGATATGCTCCCGCAGGGCTCTTTGTGAGCTCCCACTCAAAGTTGAAAAGATTGTCAAAAAAGTAGTAACTCCATTTGGTAGGAGTCTGGGTCCATATAACCTCCAGTCCGCTGGTTATTGTGTCTCCACCCTTTCCTGTGCCGAATGAGTTTTTCCACCCAAGCCCCATCTGCTCCAGTCCGGCTGCCTCAGGCTCGGCCCCTACATGGTCTGCGCTTGCAGCTCCGTGGGTTTTGCCGAATGTGTGGCCCCCTGCTATAAGAGCAACGGTCTCCTCATCATTCATAGCCATCCTTGCAAATGTGTTGCGGATATCTTTTGCTGCCGCAAGAGGGTCGGGAACTCCATCAGGCCCCTCCGGATTGACATAAATAAGACCCATCTGAATTGCTGCCAGAGGGTTTGTAACCTCCTCCTTATCAAGTTTCCTCTCATCGTTTTCAAGCCACTTGCTCTCTGAACCCCAGTAAACATCCTCGTCTGCCTGCCAGACATCCTCTCTTCCTCCTGCAAAGCCGATGGTTTTAAATCCCATAGATTCAAGTGCCACGTTACCGGCAAGAATCATAAGATCTGCCCAGGAGATGCTCTTTCCATATTTCTGTTTTACCGGCCAGAGAAGTCTTCGTGCCTTGTCCAGGCTAACATTATCCGGCCAGCTGTTAAGCGGGGCGAACCTCTGCTGTCCACGGCCTCCGCCCCCTCTTCCGTCAATTGTTCTGTATGTTCCGGCGCTGTGCCAGGCCATTCGGATAAACAGAGGCCCATAGTGACCGTAATCTGCGGGCCACCAATCCTGTGACTCTGTCATAATTTTATACAAATCGGCCTTAAGGGCCTTAAGATCAAGCTTTTTAAACTCCTCTGCGTAGTTGAACTCAGCCCCCATAGGGTCTGTAAGTTCCGAGTGCTGACGAAGTATATTAAGACTCAGTTTGTTTGGCCACCAATCTTTATTCTGTGTGCCCACAGCCCCAATACTATGTTTGCCGGTAGCTCCGGTTACGGGGCATTTGCTCTCTTTTTTAGGGTTGTTTTCCATATCTAGAATTGTTAATGTTAGTTTTCTATAATTCTCAGAAAATCTCTCACTGCTTTTATGTACTCCTTCTGCTTTTCCAAGTGGTGGGAGTGTGAGGCATTTTCGAATACTATAACCTTTGAACCCTCAATTTTGTTTGAAAAATATGTCAAGGACTCAGGCGTGGCCTCGTCAAACTCTCCGGCTGTAAATAATACTGGAACTTTTATGGCACTTATTCTCTCTGATGCATCGTAATCTTTACAGGTTCCGTTTACTGTGAATTCGCTAGGGCCCCACATATAGGCATACATCTCAGTATTCATTTTTTCAAATGTTTTTTGCATTGGTTCAGGCAGAGGTTGTATCCTGCACAGGTGTCTGTTATAGAACTCTGCCAATGCTTTCTGATATTCCGGGTTATTAAAATCCCCCCCGGCTTCACACCTGAGAATTGTACTTTTCATCATGTCAGGCATCTGATCTATGTACTCTCTTTGATCTTCAGCCCAACGGCTGGAGCTTATCAAAGGGGCAGACAGAATAAGACTTTTTATTCTGTCAGATAACCCGGAAAGAGCATATTCAACTGCCAGGGTTCCGCCCCAGGATTGTCCAAGGATATGGTAATTTTTAAAATTAAGGCTCTTACATAATAAATCCAACTCCTCTACATATCGTTCTATTGTCCAAAGAGATACATCCGCGGGATTGTCTGATTTTCCGCAACCAAGTTGATCGTAGAATATTACAGGTCGTTTGTCTGCCAGCTCTTCAAGAGGCAGAAGATAGTCGTGCGTGGCACCAGGGCCGCCATGTATGAGAATTAACGGGGTTCCCCCTTTTTCTGTCCCTGCTATTTTATACCAGATCTTTCCTCCGGTTACTGAAAGGTAATTTTCTTTAACCATAAGACTACTCTATTTTTACACTTAATTCTTTGAATATAATAAAAATAATTAGTACTACCTTTAATAAGTTTAAAAATAGCGAAATGAAAAGGTTTGCACTAATGATTGCTATTATTTCAGGATTTTACTCTGCTCTTACAGCTCAAAACATTGACCTCAATTTTTTTGACAGGCTTACTACCGATACGGCTTTCTGCAGAAAGTCAGCAGAGCAGGGACTCCCAATTGCTCAGATTATAATGGGTGACAGGTATGAGAGTGTAAATGATTATGAAAAGGCAATGGAGTGGTATTCACAGGCTGCGATGCAGGGTGATGGGATGGCTTACTACAATATAGCAATGTTGTACTTTCACGGGAAAGGTGTGGAGAGGAGCTATGAAACCGCAGGCGGGCTAATGCTGGAGGCTATTAACAAAGGCTATGAAAACAGCACGCTTCACAGATATTTGGCATATAGTTACTTAAATGAGGGTAAGGAGCAACACAGAGTTCAGGCTGTTAAATGGTTCCGTATTGCAGCCGGAGAGGGAGACGGCGAGTCAATGTATATGCTCGGTATGATGCTTAGAATGGGGTTGGGAACAGATGTCAATAAGCAAGAGGCCTTCTCCTGGTTTATGAGAGCTTCTGACAAATTTGCTTATGCAGATCTTGCCATTGCATCCTGTTATGGTAATGGAGAGGGGGTAGCCCAAAACTATCCGGAAGCAATCAGATGGTTTGAGAAATGTCTCAAATCTGATGCTCCGGAAGTAGTTCTTGAGGCCTCATATTCTCTGGGTATTTGCTACCTGAAAGGTAACGGAGTCACTAAGGATGAGGAAAGAGCAGAGGAGTATCTGAGGTACGCCGCTGAAAGAGGACACAAAGGGGCTCAGCAATTCTTTGAGTAATAAGAGCTATCTTTGTGTAAATTCATCAAAAAATTAAACCTCATGAAATTTTTCATTGACACTGCAAATCTTGATCAGATAAAAGAGGCCAATGACCTTGGAGTCCTTGACGGCGTAACAACAAATCCATCGCTTATGGCGAAAGAGGGCATAAAGGGTGACTCAAACATCAAACAGCATTATATAGATATATGCAACATCGTTAAGGGTGATGTAAGTGCAGAGGTTATTGCGACAGACTTTGAAGGGATGATAAAAGAGGGGGAGGAGCTTGCTGCTCTTCATGAACAGATTGTTGTTAAAGTACCTTGTACAAAAGAGGGTATTAAGGCAATAAAATTCTTTAGCGAAAATGGCATCAGGACCAATTGTACGCTTGTCTTTACTGCAGGCCAGGCACTGCTTGCCGCAAAGGCCGGAGCAACATATGTCTCTCCATTTGTAGGGAGGCTGGATGATGTCTCCACCGATGGAGTTGCCCTGATAAAGCAGATAGTGGAAATTTACAACTACTACGGCTACCAGACCGAAGTGCTTGCCGCCTCCATCCGCCACACAATGCACATTATCCAGTGCCTTGAGGCGGGCGCCGATGTAGCCACCTGCCCGCTCGACGCTATACTCGGCCTATTGAAGCATCCGCTGACTGATATCGGCCTTGAAAAGTTCTTGTCTGATTATAAAAAGGTGAATGGCTGAATTAATTCCCATAAATGACCCTTCTGCCAAGATACTGGTTGATCTTCGCAAGGATTTTCTGGAGTTATATACAAAGCATAAATATATGGTTGAGAATGATTTGCTTATTCTCAACTCAATTTATCTTGAAAAAATAGGGCATCTGCAGTTGAAGCTTCTTCAGAAACAGGCTGAGGCAGCCAGGTGTAAATTTAAGATGATGCTACTACAGACAGCTGTAAACAGGAGCGAAAGGCCGGATTTAGGACAGATTGAACAGCAGGTGGAGGCAAAGATGCAGAGCCATTACGCAAGAATTAGTGAACAGGCAATGGCTATGGAGGCAGCAAAGCATGTGCTTTCAAATCTGATGAGTGAGGAGGATAGCGGGAAACTAAAGGAGCTTTTCAGACTATTGTGTAAAAGATTGCATCCGGATTTGAACCCTGACCTTACCGAGGAGGAGCGGGACCTGTTTGTTAAGGTCAAGGCGGCATATGAACTAAAAGATATTACAGAGTTGCAGGGTATTTTGCTCTATCTGGATGGAACAGGAGGCGATAATCCTTTAAATCTCACACCTCAGGAGAGGGCAGAGCGAATTAAAAATCTTGAGAAAAGTATTAATGGGCTTATTGTCAAGGTAGAGGAACTCAGAATGAGTTTTCCTTTTAACATTGAGAAGCAGATTATGGACGACAACTACATTGCCGGCAGACAGGAGGAGTTAAATGCTCAATGTTTCGCTGCCGATAATGACATTGCACAGTACAAAGAGATAATCAGCCTGATACTTGATGAATAATTCAATTATACCTGTCACGCCGGGATTAATGGCTTTGCTGAACGCAAGCCAAACCGGAGTATCGCCTTTCAGAAACGAGATATTTCTCCTGGAGGTTGTTGTTGCCGGCACCTCTTTCTGCCATGACATTAAAAGTGTTGAGGAGCAGATTGCTCCGGAAAAGGTTCTTACGCTTAAGAGGGAGCCATCCAACGAGCACGATGAACAGGCAATTGCAATCTACTGCGAAAATGTGAAGGTGGGTTATGTTCCTGCTGAGATGAATCTGGTATGTGCCAGGCTAATGGATGCCGGTAAGATGTTTTTCTGCCGTGTTGTTTCAAAAGAGTGGCGAAAAGACTGGCTAAAGATTAAGGTTAATATTTATATGCTGGATTAGCGTTAGATGGCCTTTTTTTATTGATATATTTGTAAACGAATATTTTTAAAACTCTCCAAAATGTCAGAATTGAATGAATTAATTTCTAAAATCGTAAAATTTCGCGATGACAGAGATTGGGCGCAATTTCATAATCCTAAAGACTTAGCGATTGCTTTAAATATTGAGGCTTCTGAACTACTCGAGTTGTTTTTATGGAAGAATGAAGATGGAGCAAACATCGGCAGAGTTAAAGAGGAGTTAGCTGATATATTAATCTACTCTCTTCTTTTAGCTAACAAATATAACCTGGATGTTCAGACTATTATTGAAAGTAAACTGAAACAAAATTCAGAAAAGTATCCAGTAGACAAGGCAAGAGGTTCTGCCAAGAAATATAACGAGTTATGATTGTTTATCAATCATTAAAGGATGGCTTTCTTAACGATGTTGTTAACAATGAAATTGAGATAAAGATTGAGAGAGCTTACAGATCTTTTTTAGGAAGGAGACCATCACCTAATGAGGTTTTCTCCTGGGCTAATTCGATGCAAAGAATGAAGAATGTTTTGGAGGATCCGGAAATTGCTTCTGATGCAGGTATTTCAATTGAATTTCAAATCCCACTGACTTCAAAAAGGATTGATTTCATAATTACTGGTTTGGATGTGGAGAAGAGAGAGAAGGTGGTAATTGTAGAACTAAAACAATGGAGCTCTGCAGAACTGACTGATTTGCCTGATCTTGTAAGGACAAGATTTCAGCACGGATTCACAAATACTGTCCATCCTTCATATCAGGCATGGTCTTATGCTTCAACCCTAACGGATTATAATCAAACAATTCAGGATGATAAAATTGATATTATTCCTTGTGCATATCTTCATAATTATAATCCAGATGGTGTTATAACAAATGATCTCTATAAGTACTATATAGATAAAGCGCCTGTTTTTTTAAGGAATGATGCACTTAAACTAAGAGAGTTCATTAAAAGATTTGTGAAATTCGGGGACAGCAGAGAGATAATGTACCGAATAGAGAATGGGAAATTAAGACCATCTAAACAACTTGCTGACGCCGTCGGCTCAATGCTAAAGGGGGTTAGTGAGTTTATAATGATAGACGATCAGAAGCTGGTTTATGAAACGGCTATAAAAATGGCAAGGATATCAAAGCATGGTAAAAAGCAGGTTTTGATAGTAGAGGGTGGTCCTGGTACAGGTAAAAGTGTAATTGCAATTAATCTTCTGGCTAATTTGACAAAAGAGGGAATGGTTGCAAAATATATTTCAAAGAATGCAGCCCCAAGAGCAGTCTACGCAACTAAATTGAAAGGAAGAATTCGTAATAGTAACATTAACAATCTTTTTGGAGGTTCTGGTAGTTTTATTGAATGTGAGAACAATATTTTTGATGCTCTTATTGTTGACGAAGCTCACAGACTGAACCTTAAGAGTGGTCTGTTCCAGAATTTGGGAGACAATCAGATTACTGAAATTATTCAGGCGTCAAAATTTTCAGTTTTCTTTATTGATAATGACCAGAGAGTTCATATTAAGGATATAGGTACAAGTAAGGAGATCTCTGATATTGCTCTTGGACAGGGTGCGCATGTAGCAAAACTTAAGCTTGAATCACAATTTAGATGTAATGGTTCTGATGGGTATTTATCTTGGCTTGATAATACTTTACAAATAACGAACACTGCAAATATCAAGCTCTCAAACAAAACATTTGACTTTAGAATATTTGACGATCCAAACGAACTCAGAAGAGTAATTGAAGAGAAGAATCTCATAAATAACAAATCAAGGATAGTTGCTGGATATTGCTGGGATTGGAAAAGCCAAAGGAATCCAGAAGATATGGATGTTGTTATTCCGGAGTTTAATTTTGCAATGAAGTGGAACTTAAGGAATGATGGAAGCAACTGGATAATTGCACCTAATTCTGTAAATGAAGCCGGTTGTATACATACTTGTCAGGGTCTGGAGCTGGATTATGTGGGAGTAATTGTGGGAGGTGATATGAGATTTGAAAACGATGAGGTTGTGACTGATTTCAACGGGCGTTCTGCGATGGATCAATCTCTGAAGGGAATAAAAACTAAGTTCAAAGAGAATCCGGAAGAGGCTCTTCAGATTGCTGACAGAATAATCAAGAACACATACAGAACATTAATGACTCGCGGGATGAAGGGCTGCTATGTTTATTTCTGTGATAAGAATCTTGCAGATCATTTTAGAATGCAAATGGAAGTTCTTGATAATGTGATAGTCCATGAATTCCAAGATGCTATCCCTGTTGTTGAACGACTTAGGATTGAGCCAGATGTGATGGAGAGTGCAAAGTTTGTTGACTTTCTACCTTTTTATACAATAAAAGCAGCATGTGGTAAATTTGCAGATGGTGAAGATATCGATAAATCTGGTTGGGTAAGGGCAGAGGGAGTCGGCAAATTAAACGCAAATATGTTTGTTGTTAAAGCTTCCGGAAAATCAATGGAACCCCGGATTCCTGACGGGTCACTTTGTGTATTTAACAGGAATGTAGCAGGATCCAGAAATAATAAAATAGTTCTTGTTCAGCATCACTCCTTTTACGATCCGGATCATAGCGGCAATTTTACAATCAAGATTTACACAAGTGAGAAGAGCTATGATTCCAAAACCGGAGAGTGGCGTCATGAAAGGATTATTCTTAAGCCGGTAAATAAAGATTTTGAACCAATCATCTTATCAGAAGATGATAACTATAATGTAGTGGGTGAACTTGTTGCTGTTTTGTGAACAATACCTCCCCACCCTCACACCTCAGAGGAAAAGTGTCAAACATCAGTATATCTGTACGTTAGTAAATTATTAAATATTCACTAATCATAACATTATCAAGCGTTTGACACTTTTCCTCTGAGGCAAGAGCGCACGCGCAACCCCACGCTAAATTTTGTTTTTCTAGATTTTATTTTTTACCTTTGCATCGTAAACGATATAATCTAGCACGATAAAATGACAAATAAAAGTTTTTATGATTTCGAAGTGGTTACGCTTCAGGAGAAAAGGGTCTCAATGGCAGACTATAAGGGTAAAACGGTGATTGTGGTTAATACTGCAAGCAAGTGTGGGCTTACACCGCAGTTTGAGGGGCTGGAGAGCCTCTATCAGAAGTATAAGGATAGGGGACTGGTGATTCTCGGCTTTCCTTGTAACCAGTTTGCAAACCAGGAGCCGGGCAGTGCAAGTGATATTCAGGAGTTCTGCCAGATTAATTATGGGGTTACCTTCCCTATGTTTGCAAAGGTGGATGTGAACGGCCCCACTGCCGATCCGCTGTTTGTCTATCTGAAATCTAAGCTGGGCAGCATATTTGGAAGCAAAATAAAATGGAATTTTAATAAGTTTGTGGTTGACAAAAACGGCAAGCCGGTTAAGAGGTTCTCTCCATTTACAAAACCTGAGAAGATGGAGTCATTTCTGGAGAAAATTCTCGAAAAACTCTGAAATATAAAGAATTATGAAAGATAAAAGTGAGATGTTATATCTGGAGAATCAGCTATGTTTTCCTTTATATGCAGCCTCAAGATTGACCACTCAAATCTACACTCCGCTCCTTGATGAGCTGGGTCTTACCTATCCGCAATATCTTGTACTGCTGGTTCTCTGGCAGCACGGAGAGATGCCGGTAACTGAGATTTGCAATAAACTTCTGCTTGAATCAAACACTGTTACACCGCTGCTCAAACGCCTCGAGCAAAAGGGTATCGTAAACAGACGCCGCTCTGAATCGGACGAACGGAGCGTTATAGTCTCCCTCACCCGGGAGGGTACTGACTTGAAAGCGAGAGCCATATCCATCCCCGAGAAGATAGTCGCCTCCTTCAGCGGCAGCAACATCACAGAGGCCGAGGTCATCGCCTTCCGCAGTACTTTGCTGAAGCTGCTACCTCAGAGGAAAAGTGTCAAACAGCACAATATCAAATAATTAAGACTATTTATCAGTTTTCATAACGCTCAGATTATTAGGTGTTTGACACTTTTCCTCTGAGGTAGCAGCTGTTACCCTGAGGTAGCTGGCCGTGGCGGCTGGGGTGGTTGTGCTTTGTGTTTTTTACTAACTTCGTTCTTCAAATTATTCTGATATGAAAACACGCGACCACTACCTAAAACTTTTAAAAACACATATATCCAATCCTAAAATGATTGCACATTGTCTTGCATCTGAGGCGGTGATGAGGGCGCTGGCTGTGAGGCTGGGGGAGGATGCGGATAAGTGGGGGCTGGCGGGGCTGATGCATGACCTGGATGTGGAGATTACGAATGGGGACTCATATAAGCATGGAAATATTGCTGCCGATATGTTGAGGGATGAGGGTTTTCCGGAGGATGCGGTTGAGGCGATTATGTTGCACAATGAAAAGGCAACGGGCAGGGTGAGGAGTGAGAGATTCCATCATGCTTTGGCTGCGGGTGAGACTATTACCGGGCTTATATTTGCAGTTGCACTAGTCTATCCGGACAAGAAAATCTCCAGTGTTAAGACAAAATCGGTGGTGAAGAGAATGAAGGAGAAGCTCTTTGCCGCGTCCGTGCATCGGGAAAATATTCTTGAGTGCGAAAAGCTGGGGATTCCGCTTGATGAATTTGCAGAGCTGGCAATTGAGGCACTTGCGCCCATAGAGACTGAGCTGGGCTTCTGATTTAAACGCTTTAATTAATCTCAAAATGAGAATAGAATATGATATAAAACTGGGTTTCAAGGATGTGATGTTCCGTCCTAAAAGATCGACACTTAAGAGTCGCTCTCAGGTTAAATTAGAGAGAACTTTCAGGCTCCTGCACAATAAGACCGAATGGACAGGGGTGCCTGTGATGGCTGCAAATATGGATACTGTGGGCACTTTTGAGATGGCACTTGCCCTATTTAAACATAAAATGTTCACTGCTATCCATAAACACTACTCTCTGCAGGAGTGGCGGGAGTTTATGACTAAAGCTCCGGCAGGAATTGAGAATTTTATCGCTGTAAGTACAGGAACTTCAAGTGTTGACTTTGATAAGCTTGTAAATGTGGTTAATGAAAACCCTCAGTTAAGGTTTATCTGCATTGATGTTGCAAATGGTTACTCAGAGCACTTTGTTGCCTTTTTGAAGAAGGTGAGAAAGCAGTTTGTTGATAAGGTTATTATTGCCGGAAACGTTGTTACCGGTGAGATGGTTGAGGAGCTGCTCCTTTCCGGTGCCGATATTATAAAAGTGGGCATTGGCCCGGGGTCGGTTTGTACAACCAGAGTAAAGACAGGAGTGGGTTATCCCCAGCTCTCTGCCATTATTGAGTGCGCCGATGCTGCTCATGGCCTTGGAGGTCTTATCATCAGCGATGGTGGTTGCTCAACTCCGGGAGATGTTGCGAAGGCATTTGGTGCCGGAGCCGATTTCGTGATGCTTGGCGGAATGTTTGCCGGTCACGATGAGAGTGGCGGAGAGATTATGGAGAAGAACGGGGAGAAGGTGAAGATATTCTATGGAATGAGTTCGGCAACGGCAATGAAAAAGCATTCAGGGGGTGTGGCCGAATATCGGGCCAGCGAAGGGAAGACAGTTACTGTCCCTTACAGAGGAAAAGTTGATGAAACTGTCCTTGATATACTTGGAGGGGTCAGAAGTACATGTACATATGTGGGTGCATCTCAGCTTAAAGAGCTTTCAAAACGCACTACATTCATAAGGGTTGAGGAGCAGGAGAATCAGGTCTACTCAAAGGCCTAGCAATTAATCCTTCTCAAAAGCGTAGCTGATTGCTTTGTTTAGCAGGTCGTGGAAC